>JBAVJG010000507.1:0-5455 GCA_049687655.1 Anaerolineales bacterium
CCGCCAAACGAGCTCAGGAAACCTACATCGAGCTTAACCAGAAACTCGAACGTCGCATTCACGAAATCACCGAAATGCAACGTCTGGGCGAAGAACGGTTGCGTCAAGAGTGGGTCACCTTTAAAGCTGAGGATCAGAAACGTTGGACTGGCTATACCCTGTCGTCCGAAGAGGCTATCCGCGATGTACGCAAAACGGTTGACAAATACGAAGAACGTATTACGGCCATTGATGATATCCACCAGACCCTCCAGGATCAGCTCCATCAGACCACCGATGCCACTGAACAGCAACTGCAAGAGCTTATGAATGTAGCCCATCAATGGTTGACCGCTTACGAACGCATCATGGGTCACGTGCGCAAGTCACCTAAATAAATCATGCGCGTTATCGGCACCGCCGGTCATGTTGACCACGGCAAATCCACTCTCATCGCCGCGCTTACAGGCACCCACCCGGACCGCTTGAAGGAAGAGCAGGAGCGCGAGATGACCATCGAACTCGGTTTCGGTTGGCTCACGCTGCCGGATGGCGAGGAAATCGGCATTGTGGACGTGCCTGGTCACCGCGACTTCATCGAGAACATGTTGGCCGGAATCGGTGGCATCGATGCGGCCCTACTGGTCATCGCTGCTGATGAAGGAGTTATGCCGCAGACCAGGGAACATCTGGCCATCCTGGATTTGCTGCAAATCCCCACTGGACTGATCGCCCTGACGAAAATCGATCTCGCATCAGACCCCGAATGGCTTGCCCTCGTTGAAACAGACATTCGCACCACTATTGCCGGTACCGTTATGGAAGATGCCCCGATCATCCGCGTCTCCGCCAGAAACAAAGCTGGCCTGGAGGAGTTGCTCTCCAAATTAACTGAAATCCTGCAAGAGAAGCCTGCCCGCCTCGATCTGGGACGTCCGCGCCTGCCCATTGACCGTGTCTTCAGCATGCCCGGCTTCGGCACCATTGTGACTGGCACGCTCAGCGACGGGCACCTGGCTATTGGCGACGAAGTCACCATCCTGCCCTCCGGCCAAAAGGGACGCATCCGCGGCCTGCAGACGCACAAAAAGAAAGAAGAGACTGCCGTTCCTGGCTCGCGCACTGCAGTCAACATCTCAGGTATTGCCACCGAAGAAGTGCGCCGGGGTGAAGTCGTGACACATCCCAAACAATACCAGTCCACCCGCCGTGTGGACGCACACATACGTCTGTTGAAAGACGTCAGCCAGCCGCTAAAGCATGCCACAGAGGTCAAGGTTTTTGTGGGCGCCAGCGAAACCATGGCGGCAGCGCGTGTGTTAGGCGTCGAAATGATCAATCCCGGCGAGGAGGGCTGGCTGCAGCTCGAACTGCGCGATCCGGTTGTGGCCGTTCGCGGCGACCGCTACATCCTGCGTCGCCCCTCACCCGGAGAGACGCTTGGTGGTGGGGTCATTATCGACCACCAACCCAAAGGTCGTCACAAACGCTTCAACAAAAAGGTGCTCAAGTCGCTGGAATCGCTGGCGGCCGGCTCTCCCGCCGACATTTTGCTCGAAGCTGCCCTGGCGCTCAACGTCGCCCCCGTGAAAGAGGTCCTCACCCGCTCCCGTCTGGAAGCCGAACCTGCAACCCAGGCTTTGCAGGAAATCCTGGACAACGGCCAACTCCTTCAGCTTGAAGCTGGAAATCTGGCTATTACTAGCGACTTACTGGTCATTGCCGCACCACATTGGAGTGCCTTGCGAGACACAGCAATTCAGATAGTGCAGGCCTACCACAAGAATTTTCCCCTACGAAGTGGCATACCACGTGAAGAACTCAAAAGCAGGCTCAAGCTCCAGCCGCGCGCCTTCAACGCGCTGGTCAAGAAACTGGTTGTGGAAAATGCTATCGTCGAAGCAGGTAACGCGCTGGCAATCGTCGGGCACGAGATCAGGTTCGATAGCGGTCAGCAGGCCAAAGTCCAGGAGTTGATGCGGAAATTTGCGCAGAGTCCCTACAGTCCGCCATCCGTCAAGGAAAGTCAGGCCGAGGTTGGTGAGGATGTGGTGGATGCGCTGGTCGAGTTGGGACAGTTGAAACAACTCACCACGGACGTCATCTTTCGGACAGAAGATTACGAGCAAATAGTCGCCAAAGTTCGTACCTTTATTAATGAGAAAAGCCAGATCACAGTGGCCGATGCGCGCGATCTGTTCAACTCGAGCCGCAAATACATGCTGGCGCTGCTGGAGCACCTGGATGCTACCGGCGTGACGATCCGAGATGGGGATTATCGAAAACTGAGAAAGTAGTAACAAGCGAGGAATTATGTGTGGACGCTTTACCTTAACCGTTGATCCTGCCGAGCTGCAGGATTCATTTACCGATTACGAGTTCCCAGCGCAATTTGCACCGCGTTTCAACATCGCCCCCACCCAACCCGTGCTGGCCATCCCTAACGATGGGCTAAATAAGGCCGGTTTCTTCATCTGGGGATTGATCCCCTCGTGGGCTAAAGACGCCTCCATTGGCAACCGCCTGATCAACGCGCGCGGTGAAACGCTGGCCGAAAAACCTTCTTTCCGTGGTAGTTACAAATACAAACGCTGCCTGGTGCTGACCGACGGTTTTTATGAGTGGAAGAAACAACCAGGCACCAAAACCAAGGTGCCGCATTTCATCCACATGAAGGACCGCCAGCCGTTCGCATTTGCCGGATTATGGGACGAGTGGAACAGCCCGGACGGCTCGCAAATTCGCTCTTGCACGATTGTGACCATTGAACCGAACGACTTCATGGCCCCAATCCACAACCGCATGCCGGCCATCCTGCCACATGATGCTTACGCGCAATGGCTGGACACCGCGCCTCAGACTCGCGAAACCCTGGATCCGCTCATCAAGCCGTATCCCGCCGAGGAGATGGCCGCCTATCCCGTTTCGACGCTGGTGAACAACCCCAAAAACGACCGCGCCGAGTGCGTGGTGCCTGCCTGATAAGTGCGTCGCACCAGACCGATTTACGAATTCTGCCAATCAGAATCCATGAACCTTCAAGTCGTTGCCCATTAAGCCAGATGCGACGCACCCTCAATGAATCGATTCCAACGCTCTTTCGCCAACCATTTCCCAGCGCTGATGTCGCGAGACTACGCCATTTTCTGGGTGGGACAATTTCTTTCGGTCATCGGCACCTGGGCCCAAAATACGACTCTACCCTATCTGGCATATAAAATCACCGGCAGCTCTCTAGACCTGGGCTTGATCGGGTTTGCAACCACACTTCCCATGTTGTTCGTGACCCTGCCTGCCGGGGTGATCGTCGAGCACCTGGACAAGCGTAAAACGGTGATTGTCATGCAATCCGTGATGATGCTGCAAGCCTTCACCTTGGCCGCATTGTCCGTGAGCGGGCGCATCCAGATCTGGCATATCACCCTCCTGGCCTTTGTGCTGGGCACCGCCAGCGCAATCGAGATCACAGCCCGTCAGGCTATGCTGATCGAGCTGGCCGGCAGAGAAGCGCTACCCAATGCAATCGCTGTCCAGACCACAGCCTTCAACCTGGGACGTGTGATCGGTCCGACCCTGGCAGCAGCATTATTGACAATGAACAATGGCGCTGGGATGGTATTCCTGTCGAATGGGATCAGTTACATCTTCGTGATCGGGGGACTCTTTTTTGTACGTACCAGGTATCAGGTCCCGAGAGAAGCGACCAGGCGTCAGACCTTGAGGGCGGAGTTTGGCGAAGGACAGCGCTACATCCGACAGAATCCGCTCGTCAGTCAAATCATCATCATGATGGCTGTGGTCGGATTCTTTGGTTTTCCACTGTTACAACAGATCCCGGCGGTGGCAAAAGATGTGCTGGCACAGGTCACAGACACTGAGCAGATCGTGGCAGCGCGTAACAGTGCTTTGTACACTTTTCAGGGCATCGGCGCGCTGGTCTCTGCATTTTCTATCGCGTTTTTTACATCGTTCAAGAAAAAAGGTGTCTGGTTGACGTTCGGACAGTATACCTTTGTGCTGGCATTGATTTTGTTATCGTTCATGCGCACAACTGTTCCGGCTTATGTGTTATTAATGTTGATCGGCTGGGGGACGGTCACACAACTGGCCATCATGAACGTATTGATTCAGATTCAGGTGCCAAATGGGTTGCGCGGACGGGTGTTCAGTACCTATTTGTGGGCCATTCAGGGAGTGGCGCCTTTCGGCAGTTTGCTGATCGGCTGGTGGGCACAGAGCTGGGGCGTTCCACGCACCCTGCTGGTCTGCGGAATCATCCTCCTGGTTGTCTTGAGCGGATTGCATTTTTCGACCCCAAATATACGCAAATCGGAGGCTTAACGCAGGATTAGCGTTTAGTTTGGCCGCTTGACGGGTCTTTTTGCCCCTGTTATGATGCTCAATCGACGGAGAATCGAGACCGAATGAATGACGAATTCCGGGAAGACCTACCTGACTCTTCGGGGGATGTGAAAGAGACCGGGGAAGTCCCCACGACGACCGAGAAAAAAGTATTAGGCTGGCTCGCCCGCTGGACAGAGGCATTGCTCCAAATGGGCTTGGGCGAGTCTATGTTGCGCGTGGGCACCAGCGTGCTATCGCTGGTTGTGATCACTGCGGTTATCTGGCTGGTGCAGATGTTCTACAGCCAGGCGCCGGATGCGCAAGTTAACGCTGCCGCCGGGCAGGGATCTACCCCTACACCAGTTGTCGAGATCGAAGAAGTTGCGCCTGTTGCCATGAATGTAGACTATGAGGGCATTCCGCGCATGGCCCAGCCCTTTACAACCATCCCATCCAGGCCTCGCCAGGAGATTACAACCTATACGGTACAGGAAGGCGACACGATTTTTGGTATCTCAGAGAGATTTGGTCTTGACCCCGAAACCATCCTGTGGGGGAACTATTCTATCTTGCAGGATAACCCGCACGCCTTGCAGCCGGGCCAGGAATTGAACATCCTGCCGGTCAATGGTACCTATTACGAGTGGCAGGATGGTGATGGCCTGAACGGAGTTGCCACTTTCTTCGGTGTGACACCTGAAGATATTATCAATTTCCCAGGCAACGACCTTGACGCGACTTCGATTGGCGATTACACCCGTCCGAACATCGCGCCAGGCAGCATGCTGGTCGTCCCGGGCGGCTCTCGCGAGTTCGTCTCGTGGAGCGCACCGTTGGGCATCACGCGCGAAGACCCGGCGTTGGCGCGGGTGCTCGGTCCCGGAGCCTGTGACCCTGTCGCCGGTGGCGCGGTTGGGTTCGGCAATTTCGTCTGGCCGACCAACAAGCATTTCCTTTCCGGCTTCGATTACTCGCCCAAGTCCAACCATTGGGGCATCGACCTGGCCGGTTCAGAAGGCGAAGGTGTGTATGCCACAGATGCGGGCGTGGTGGTCTATGCAGGTTGGAACAACTACGGTTATGGCAACATGGTCATGATCGACCATGGGAATGGTTTCCAATCGCTGTATGC
>JBAVJG010000508.1:0-2584 GCA_049687655.1 Anaerolineales bacterium
CCGCAACGCCAAACAAGACGATCAATATTTCCACCCACAGGGACGTTTTTTGGCGAACGATTGGATAGGTACGGTTCATAGCTCCCTCTCTTTTTTGCGTAACAGGTTCAACTGGTCAGGTTTTCAAACTGACAGTTTCAATCACTGGGACAAGAGATACACAACCACTCCAAACACAGCAAGACCAATCGCCAACGCCAGGATCAGGAACACGCCCACGCGCGAACCCGTATCCTCCTGAATCGCGGATTCGGTCTGGATGATCGGTTTTGACGCGCGGATTTCGGCATTTTCCCAGGAAGAGGAAGCCTGTGAATTTTGCGGAAGATCCGGCATCCCCACAAGCAGACCGAACTCCTGCAGCTTGGCAACGCCTTTCGAAATGCGAGCGCGCATCTCAGGGGTCATCTGCTCCAATGCAGCAACGCCTTCACTGTTTCCGCCAGATTTTTTCACAACCTCGATGAGGTTACCAACTACATCGCCTTCTAAGAAATCAGGAATTCCGTTGCCGTCTGCATCCTGCATGACAGACATCAACTGATCATACATCTCCCGCTCGGTAGCAGGCATCTCTGCCAAGTCGTTATAGGCCTTGCCGTTGAAATGGATTTGGGGCATATCTTCCTCGCTTTTGCGTGGTACAAACCTTAACTATTTCTTTGTTGTTTTGCCAACGACAACGTAGACAACCAATCCAAAAATCACCATTAACAATCCATTCCACCAATCTGCTACTACCGCAAAAATGGACAGCAGAAATAGGATAAGAGGTAATAGGAACCAATAATTTTTAGATTTGCGCCAAACCCGAAACGTTCTGTAGAGCAAAATAGCTGGGATTGCAGCAAGAACAATCGTGATAATAGTATCAATCATAGCTTCTCCTTAATTTGTTCTACTAGATTCTAAGGCTCCATCAGAGTACATTTTCAGGCTTGCAACCCTTCCCACTCGCCCAACATCTCATCCATCTCACGCTGCACCGACGTGTATTTTTCGCCAAGTTTCGCTACTTCCTCCGGGTCGGTAGGCGGGTTTTCCAACTGTTTGCCTAATTCCGCTAATTGATCCTCTAACTCGGCAATCTGGTTTTCGAGTTCCTGCATCTGTGCCAGACGGCGGCGTTCGGCTTTGGCGGAGTCCGCCGTCACCCGACGTCGGGATTTCCCACTGTCTTCCGAACTCTCCAGACTTCGGACTCCTTCAGCTAGCCGGGCGGCTTCCTTTTCACGTTCAGCTTTCATCTGTGAATAGGTGCCTTTAAAGACCGTCAATTCCGACTCGTCGGGGTCTACTTCCCAGATTTGTGTACCCAACGCGTCAATCAGATAGCGGTCGTGCGTGACCAGCAATATCGTGCCGGGATACTCGTCCAGCACAGCCTGCAGGATTTCCTGTGAGGGGATGTCGAGATGGTTGGTGGGTTCGTCCAGCAGCAGCAGATTGGTATCCTGTAAGGCCAGCTTGGCCAGCGCCAGCCGTCCGCGCTCGCCGCCGGAGAGCATCTCTACTTTCTTGAAGACATCATCACCCGAGAACAGATATTTCCCTAGATAATCGCGGATCTGCCCCGGCAACCAGGTCGGCACGACCGAGTCGATCTCGTCCATGACAGTGTTACTTGCTTTCAGTCCTTCGTGTGCCTGGGCGAAGTAACCAATTTGCAATGAGGCGCCCAGGATCACATCACCGGCCAGCGGCTCCAATTGGCCCAGGATGGTTTTCAGGAAGGTGGTCTTGCCCGCGCCATTCGGGCCGATCAGGGCGGCGCATCCCAGGCGGCGCAGTTCGATGTCCGGTGTAGAGAACAGGAACTTATCCGGCCAGCCCACTTGCAAATCTTCGGTGCGAATGACCAGGTCGCCCGAGCGTTTCGCCGTCCGCAAATTCAGGTGCAGTTTGGGCAGCGTCCGTACAGGGGAACGTAAAGCGCGCACGCGCCGCTCGGCCTCCTCCACACCAAAGGGACTGGTAGTGGTCTCTACATCCAACTGCGACCAGTTGGTGTTCAGCACCGCTTCAAACCCGACCTGCTCGATGGCCTGCACCACACGCGTCAGCCGCCGCAGCTTTCCTTTAGCCTGCGAGACGTTCTGCCCGGAGATGTTCCTCTTGATGTACTCCACTTCCTTGAACAGCTTTTCCTTCTCACGCTCGAAGGTCTCCTGCCTGCGTTCGGCGCGTTCCTGTCGCTGGTGCAGGTAGGCCGAGTAGTTGCCGTTGTACAGTTCGTAGCCGCCCGCCAGCATTTCCAACATCACATTGCAGGCTTTGTCCAGGAAATAGCGGTCGTGCGAGACGAGGACGGCCGCTCCATCCCACTGGGCCAGGTAGCTCTCCAGCCATTCGACGGCGGCGATGTCCAGGTGGTTGGTGGGCTCATCGAGTAGCAGCAGATCGGGGTCCGAGAGCAGGAGACGGGCGAGGAAGGCGCGGGTGCGCTGTCCGCCGGAGAGATGTTCAAGCCGCAGGCTGTAGTCCGCTTCGTCGAATCCCAGCCCGGTCAGCACCTGCCGGATGCGCGTCGGGTAAGTGTATCCGCCGCGCTCCTCGAAGTCATGCTGGAGTTTGCCGTAGCGCT
>JBAVJG010000509.1:0-4901 GCA_049687655.1 Anaerolineales bacterium
CCCCTACTCTGAGCGGTGGCGAGGCCCAGCGCGTCAAACTGGCAAAGGAGTTGTCCAAGCGCGCCACAGGCCGGACCCTGTACGTGCTCGATGAACCCTCGGTCGGACTCCACGCTGCGGATGTGCACAAACTGGTCGAGGTGCTCCAACGACTCGTGGATGCAGGCAACTCTGTGTTGATCATCGAACACAACGTGGACATCATTAAAACCGCAGACTGGATCATCGACCTGGGTCCGGAAGGTGGCGACCGCGGCGGCGAAATTGTAGCTGAGGGTACTCCGGAAGAACTGTGTAGGGCCGAAGGATCTTATACCGGCGAGTTCCTGTGTTCACATTTAAAGGGCTGAACGATTCTCTGTCTTGGTTATGCGCAGCTTAGAGCATACCCTAAAACCTGTAACATCAGGTAGAATGTGTGCGTACGGGCATCGGGTGGGAAATCATCCACGCGAGGCACCTTTTGCAGGAAAAGGACATAACCATGAATGACGGAAAATCCACGCGCAGTGTCATTGAAAGTTACCGCAAGCGAAGGCAGCAGAATCAGACTTTCATCGTCTGGGGCGGAGCCGCTCTCCTGATCTTGATCGGCATTATCCTGCTGGTCATCTGGCTGGTCGGGCCGAGCAAACCGTTGAGTGGCTTGTTCGCTACCGAAACCCCCACCCCAACCCTAACCGTTACCCCAACGGCCACCTCCACACCTACGGAAACCCTGACCGTTACCGCGACCTTCACCGAAACGCTGACACCGACCCAAAGTGCGCCCTATTTGTACGTTATTCAGGAAGGTGATTTTCTAGCAACGATCGCGGAAAAAGAAAACCTTGGCCCGGATGGTATCGCACTTATTTTGCTGCTAAATCCTTATAACGAAACTACCGGCGATGGCATCGACCCGACCACCCAGATCGTTTACCCCGGGCAGGAAATTCTGCTGCCCAATCCTGGTATGGAACTGCCAACCTCTACCCCTATCCCGGCTGATATTGGAAGCGGCACGATCCTGTCCTATTCAATCCAGGCTGGCGACACGCTGGCTGGCATCGCGGCCCTGTTCAACAGCACGGTAGATGCTATCATCGAAGAGAACGATCTCGAAGACCCGAATGCCATCTTCGTCGGCCAGCAATTGGACATCCCGGTGAATCTGGTCACGGCAACTGCCACCTTCCCGCCTACCAGCACACCGCTCACTCCGGAGGCGAGTACGCTCGCTCCGACGGCCACACCGTAATTCGTACTGGACAAATCGACTCCCATCATGTAAAATACCGTTTCGTGGTTACATCAAGCCACGCTTCAAATTGAAAGAGTGTTTAGGAGAAAGACCTTGGCAAACATTAAGTCTCAGATCAAACGCAATAAGCAAAATGAAAAGCGACGCTTACGCAACCGCATGTATCGTGGTACGACCCGCGCTGCTGTACGCGATGCACGTTCCGCGATAGAAGCCGGTGATGCTGAAGAGTCTCGAACAGCAGTATTGGATGCGATCAGCGCCCTTGACAAAGCTGCCTCGAAAGGTGTCATTCACAAGAATAATGCAGCGCGGCGCAAAGGCCGCCTGATGAAGCACTTGGCATCCCTCGATGTCGACCTGGAATTCGCAAAAAGCGAAGAAACAGCTGAAAAAGAGGCGCCCAAAAAGAAGGCTACCAGCAAAAAAGCCAGCAAGAAATCATAATAAGCAGCATTGAATTTTCGCATCGAAGCGGGAGAGCCGGAAACGGACTCCCGCTTTTTCGCGCTTGGTGACATGATATAATCCCCCCCGCTCCAATATCCTGACGGGTCTATACAGGTAGTCCATGTTTGATAAAGAACAAAAAACCATCGAAGCTAAGATCAGAGAGTTCTGCGAACAGAACGACATCCCGCTGGCGGAACTCAAATGGCAGCCCATCCCATTTAACGGGGAATGGGGCATTTCAACATCGTTCTTCCAGACAGCGGCAGACGAGTCCCGCGCCGGGAAAGGCACCGAGAAACCTGTCCCGCAGAGGGCGCAGGAGATGGCCGAGCAGGCCAGGAGCTACGTTGGAAGCGTGGAAGGCATCAATCATACCGAAGCGATCAAGGGCTATCTTAATCTGTATTTTTCGACCGAGGAGTATGCCTCCCGGGTAGTCAACACGATCCTTGAACAGGGCGCGGACTTCGGCCAGGGTGAGAAAAAGTCCGAGCGGGTGATGGTCGAATTCGCCCAGCCTAACACGCACCATTCTTTCCACATCGGGCATGCGCGTGGCACCATCTTAGGCGAATCGCTGGCGAGAATTGTTGAATTCGCCGGGTTCGAGACCATCCGGGCGACTTATCCCGGCGACATCGGACTGGGCGTGATCACCGTTGTGTGGGCTTATAACAAATTCTACAGAGGCCAGGAACCGCGTGACGTGCATGAGCGCGGACAGTGGTTAATGAAAATTTACATCGAAGCCACCAAAATGCTGGAACCGAATGAGAATGAGAGTCCCGAGGAAAAAGCGTTGCGCGAAACTTACGATGCGGAACGGCGCGAGATGCTACGCAAATGGGATGCGGGCGATCCCGCCGTCCGGGCCTTGTGGTTGGAAACGCGTGAATGGAGTCTGGAGGAATTCCGAGAAATTCTGTCCATGCTGGATATCGAGATGGATGTCTGGTTCTTCGAAAGCGAAGTGGATGAACCCTCGAAGGCCATCGTCAACGAACTGCTGGAACGCGGCATCGCCGAGGATGAACGCCCCGAGGGCGGACCAGTGATCGTTAAAATCGACGAGAAACTGGGGCTGGAGAAGGAAAAGTATCGCACAGCCGTCATCTTGCGCAGCGACGGTACCACCCTATACATGACCAAAGACCTGGCACTGGCAAAAGATAAGTTCGAGAAATATAACGTCGACCGTTCCATTTATGTGGTCGACTATCGTCAGAGTTTGCACTTTCAGCAGGTTTTCAAGATTTTGGAATTATGGGGTTTTCCACAAGCGGAGAAATGCTATCATCTGGCCTATGGTTTTGTCAGCTTGCCTGAAGGAGTAATGTCTGCACGCAAGGGACGGGTAGCGTTGTTCAAGGATGTAGCCGACGAAGCCGAACGTCGCGCGCTGGCTGCAATGACCGAACGCACTCCTGAAATGTCTAACACACAGCGCATTCAGGTTGCCCGCCAGATCGGGCTGGGCGCGCTGGTTTACGCAATGCTCTCGGTAGACAACAACAAAGACATCATCTTCGATGTCAACGATGCCCTGAGTTTCGATGGCCGCACCGCGCCCTACATCCAGAACGCGCATGTACGGGCTAACAGCATCCTGCGTAAAGCCGGGGGGATGCCGGATTTCGCTATATTCTCACACGAACTGGATTCACATGAAGTGCAGTTGATCGACCTGATCTCACGCTTCCCAGCTTCTGTAGAACAGGCTGCACAGGAGTATCGTCCGCTGGTGATCGCTAATTACGCTTATGACCTGGCGAACACCTTCCATTCGTTCTATCACAGCGTGCCGGTTATCCAGGCCGAAAGCGCGGACGCGCAGGCAGCCCGCCTGCGTCTTGTGGCAGCGACCAGGCAGGTGCTGGCGAACGCCCTGCGTTTGCTGGTCATCCGGGCACCGGAAGTGATGTGATAACTTGATGCGTAATCCATAACGGGGTTACGCATTATATTTTTTAATACTCCGATGGCTTCCCAGACCAGTCTGACCAGGGTCGAGAAACTATCATCAAAAGGGTGGCTCGATACAGCGGCGGACAAACACGCCGCCTATTCAACCACCGGATATAGTTAACACGTCACCTGGGTAAAAACGGTGTGGCTCAAATCCAACCACCGGGTTGCACCGGACACTGTCCTCAGTGTGACTTGTCAGAATAGGAGAATCTATGCCTATAAAAACCCTCATCATGGGAGCCGCCGGGCGCGACTTCCACAACTTCAACACTTTTTTCCGCGGGAACAAGGACTATGAAGTTGTGGCTTTTACAGCTACCCAAATCCCGGACATCGAAGGCCGCCTCTATCCGACCGAACTGGCTGGGGACTTGTACCCGAGCGGAATTCCAATTCGACCGGAAGAGGAATTACCTGCGCTGATCAAGGAGCATGGCGTGGAGCAGGTCGTCTTCGCCTACTCGGACGTACCGCACGAGTACGTGATGCACAAGGCCAGCCTGGTGATCGCCGCGGGCGCCGACTTCCGCCTGATGGGCACGCGCGAGACGCAGGTTAAGTCGAACAAACCGGTCGTTTCGGTCTGTGCCGTTCGCACGGGAGCAGGCAAAAGTCAGACTACGAGGCGCGTGTCGCTCATCCTGCGGGAGATGGGCTATAAAGTGGCCGCTATCCGTCACCCGATGCCGTACGGCAATCTGGTCGCGCAGGAAGTCCAGCGCTACGCCAATTATGACGACCTGGACGAGTACGAGTGCACTATCGAGGAACGCGAGGAATACGAGCCGCACATCGACAACGGCGTGATCGTCTACGCAGGCGTGGACTACGAGAAGATCGTGCGCCAGGCCGAGAAGGAAGTGGACATCGTGCTGTGGGACGGCGGCAACAACGACTTCCCGTTCTATGTGTCTGACCTGCAAATTGTGGTGGCCGACCCGCACCGCCCCGGCCACGAGTCGAGATACTACCCCGGCGAGAGCAACGCCCTGATGGCGGACGTGTTCGTCATCAACAAAGTGGACACGGCTGACCCGGAGAACGTCATCCAACTGCGCGAGAATCTGCGCCAGCTGAACCCGGACGCCATTCAGATTGAGGCCGCTTCGCCGCTGTTCGTGGACGATCCGGCTGCCATCCAGGGCAAGCGCGTGCTGGTGATCGAAGACGGCCCCACGCTGACACACGGCGAAATGGCCTACGGCGCTGGCTACGTGGCCGCCCGTCGTTTTGGCGC
>JBAVJG010000510.1:0-1817 GCA_049687655.1 Anaerolineales bacterium
TTCCAATCCGGTCACGTTCAACGGTTCGATCACGACCAATGGTCCGGTCATGGTCACATATCACTGGGAAGCGAGCGGGGACGCACAGGAAACGCTCCCGGACACAACTCTCAATTTTGCTCAAGCCGGTACCCAGAAAGTGACAACAGATGTATTTTCAGCTGATTGTGGGGAATACGCCGTCACCCTACGTGGGACAGTGCCAGAGGAAACATCTGCCAGGCAGGCGTTTAATATTCAAGCTCCATAAACCGAGCATGAATGGAAATGGACGGAGAGGGCCATCTCTCTATTCGTCTCCATCTACAGCGTCCCCTTTGAGGATCCCTGGTTCATCCAGCCGTAATGCCCCCATCCACCGGCAAGGCTGCGCCGGTGATGAAACTGGCCTCCTCGCTGGCCAGAAACAAAATCACACGCGCAACTTCCTCCGTTGAGGCGATGCGGCCCAGCGGGTGCTTCTCGGCCCATAATTTCCGCGCTCGCTCCACATCCCCAAACTGCTGCCAGGCAGTATGGATCATGTCCGTATCCACGCTGCCCGGGCAAACGGCATTCACGCGAATGCCTTCCCTGGCATGGTCGAGCGCCATCGAGCGCGTCAGGTTCAAGATGGCCGCCTTGGAGGCCGCATAGGCCGATGCACCCGCAAAGCCCACCAACCCCACATACGACGACACATTCACAATACAACCCTTGGTTTCACGCAAAGCGGGCAGAGCATACTTGCTCATCAGGAATGTTCCCTTGACGTTCACGTCAAAGGTTGTATCCCATTCTTCTTCGGACGTCTGTTCAACAGTGCGGTTGCGGAAGATGACGCCCGCGCAATTGACCAGCACGTCGAGACGGGCATACAGGCTGAGGGTCTGGGTGACGATGCGCTCACAGTCCGCTGCGACCGACACATTCCCGGCCTCGCCTCGTCCCGGGACCTCGCGGCCTGCTTCCGTTGTCCTTCCTACATCCCTGCCGACGATGACCACCCGCGCCCCCTCTCGGGCAAAGAGCTGCGCGGTCGCGAAACCGATACCGCGCGTGCCGCCAGTAATCAAAACCACTTTGTTTTCGAAGCGCATATATCTCCCCTATTTCTCCTCTGAAGCGTTCAATCTCCATACCGCCAGCGCAAAGAACACGATTGCATATCCTGCCAACGCAGCAACCGGAATCAGGACCGACTCAACCCCCAACCCGCGAATGCTGATATTCTTGAAGCCGTCCATGGCCCAGGCAACCGGCGAGACGTGTCCGATCTTGGCGAAGGTTGCGCCGGTCACTTCCAGCGGTACCCAGGCGCCGCCCAGACCGGAAAGCAAGAACATCGGGATGAGGGAAAATGTGATGGCCTGCTCCTCGCTGCGGGCAAGGACGCCGATCAGCAAGCCCATGGCCGCAATACACAGGGCAGCACTCAAGGCCACTAGCAAAGTCGCCCCGGGATCGCGCAGGTAATTTACGCCCAGGATAAATTGTCCGAAAGCGATCAACAATATGAACTGGGAAAAGATCAGGGAAAAGATCGCCAGATAATGCCCGAGCAAGATGTGGACGCGCTTTGCAGCAGTCGTCAGCAAACGTTGCAAGGTGCGTGACTTGCGCTCTGTGACGATGACTTGCGCGGCGGTCAACAATCCGGCGATGGCAAATTGCAGCATCATGCCCGGTGAAGTGTGTGCCAGCGCTTCAACGCCCTCGTCGGTATCTGCGACCGCGCTGCTGGTAGTTTCATTGATAGCAATGGGCGGCTCGTCCCATGCGGCCAGGCTTTGTTCGAAGGCGTAATCGAAGGGCATGCGCTCGGCATCGATCTCCTC
>JBAVJG010000511.1:0-3962 GCA_049687655.1 Anaerolineales bacterium
CTGTATTAGTCCCAACATTACAACAGACTTGCACTCTGACACGAATATTCTTCGATTGGAATAGATTATGATATTATGCCAATATGAATCTAATTTCTTTATTCATCCCCATTATTCTGGGTTTGATAGCAGCGTACGTAATCAACTATATAGCGGACGTGTTGCCGTTCACCCGGCGGTTCAGTCAGCCTGCCTGCCAAAAGTGCGGTGAGGTAATCGATTGGAAAGATTATCTGCTCCTTAAAAATTGCAATTCATGCGGACATAAACGCAACACCCGGACCTATGTCGTTTTCTTGGTTTTGGCCGCAGGCACGCTTTATGTTTGGCTCAATCCACCCAGCCGGATCAATTTCGTCCTGGCATATATCTTACTGATTTATCTGGGCGTTGTATTTGTGATCGACCTGGAACACAGGCTCATAATGCACCCCGTCAGCATCACAGGTGCGTTCATCGGGTTAGCCGTCGGTATCTTCGCTCACGGTCTGGGACCTACCTTGCTGGGCGGTGCATTCGGATTCGGAAGCATGTTGTTGCTATATTATCTGGGGGAAGTCTTCACCCGTTTTATGTCAAAAAGGCGTGGTGAAACCATTGATGAAGTGGCACTGGGCTTCGGTGATGTAAACTTGTGCGGGATAACGGGACTACTGCTCGGCTGGCCTGTAATCCTGGCAGGGCTTTTATTTACGATTTTCGCTGGAGGCATCGGAAGCCTGTTAGTGATCGCCTACATGCTCATTCGCAAACGATTCAGCGCTTTCACTCCAATCCCTTACGCTCCCTTCTTGATCATTTCTGTGTTGTTTTATTTATTCAGATAGAATTCCCAGGATTTACACAGTTGAGTGGTAGAAGCCCGAAAATAGGGTGGACGTGCTGTACAGCACGTCCACCCTATTTTCGGGATCTTTTCGTAAACTGTATAAGTTCTAATTTATTCGTCAAGCTTTGGGAGCGGGCCGGTCCCCAGGCGATAACCAAATCCCCGCACAGTCAGGATGTGTTTTGGGTCGGAGGAGTCAACTTCGATCTTTTTACGCAGCATCAAGATATATCGCCTGACCAGGGCAGTATCTTCCGAACGGTACTTACCCCATACTTCCTGGACCAACTCCTGCTCGGAGGCCACCTTGCCCTTACGCCGTACAAGCGTCTCCAATAAGCGATATTCGGTTGGGGTCAGGTCAAGGGCAGTATCCTTAAAATAAGCCTGATATCTTTCAGTATCCAGCATCACTCCCCCGTGGATGATATAGCCGGTATTGGAACCGGAGGTCTTTGCCCGGGAGAGAACGGCCTGGATACGCGCTACCAACTCTGCAAAGCTGAACGGCTTGGTTACATAGTCATCTACGCCCAACCGAAACCCGCGCAACTTATCAGCTTCAGTGGTTTTGGCCGTCAGCATTATGATGGGGACATCGCTCATTTCGCGCAGGCGGGCGCATACTTCCCAACCGTCCATGCCGGGCAACATAACATCCAACAAGATCAGATCTGGCTGCTGGTCGTAAGCCAGACGCAAGCCATCCGATCCGTTTGATGCACCGGCTACCTTGAAGGAATCGTTCTCTAAAAATTCGCCTAGCAGGTGCAACAACGCCGGATCATCGTCAATCAGCAGAATTTTTTTCATCACTTTGCCACCTTCAGGAAAAATGAAAAGCGCGCCCCGCCATCCTCAGGCGTATCAAAGGTCAAGGTGCTGTCCATCTCTTCGAGCATACGATGGGACAGATAGAGACCCAACCCGTATCCATAGACCGATTGAGAATCCTTTGCATCCAGCCGCTGGAAGCGCTCAAAGAGAAGATTCTGTTTTTCGTCCGGGATTCCAGGCCCAAAGTCCCGGACAGCGATGCGCACTCGTCGTTTTTGTTGTTCGGCGCTTACGATCACAGGCCCATCCGGCGCGTATTTGACCGCATTATCTACCAGATGACGCAGAACACTTTCTAAGGCATTCTGTGCTGCAATCACATCCGGAAAATCCTTTTCGACCTGCACTTGTATGCGATCGGCATCCTGCGTGGTTTCCCAGTGTTGGGTAAGACGATCAAAGATCGGGGTAAGCGAAGTGGGAGCAGAATGTAATTCTAAGCGACCTGCTTCAATGGCAGAGACGTCCAGAATAGACTCGACAAAGCGCGTCAATCTCCGGACTTCAGACTGCATCAGCGTCAATGTATCTTTATCCGCATCCCGACTCTTAGGCTTGGCAAGCATTAATTCCAGCCCACCACCCAGATTGTTGAGCGGGTTGCGCAATTCATGCGAGACCATAGAGACGAAGTCGCTTTTTAGCTGGTCAAGTTCCTGCAAAACCTTGTTCTGTTCTTCTAGTCGTCGGTAAGCATCCATAAGATTGGCTGTACGTTCAGCAACTTTGCGTTCCAAACCGGTGTTAAGTTCTTCTAACTGACGATGAACGACATTCAATTCATCATAAGCAGCCTGAATTGCATTACGCTGTCGAATTTGTTCGCTCAGATTGTATGCAACTCCGGCGATCAGTACCCGGTGAGATTCGGTGACCACCGGATTCAGAGAAAGCATATGTGGGATTCCCTGTCCGTTTTGCAAGACTTTAACTTCCAGTGTCTCGGTTGATTTTTCATCCGATACACTTTCAAGAACATCTTCCGGAAGATCGGGAAAAACCGAGAATAATATCTGATTGTCATTGTCGGAAGACGTCAGTTGATGATAAGCCGGGTTGCTGAGAACAATCGTGCCGTTTGTTTCGCAAATAAATGCCGGATCCCCAAGGTTCTTGAATAATTGCCAGTAGTTGTTCAGCTCGGCTTCTCCGGCACGGATTCCCAGACGGACAACCAGCATGAGACCCAGCAACAGACTCATCCCCACACCAATGTTAGAAAAACTACCCCGCAGTCGCCAATCAGATAGCACGTACCAGAATAACACCATCACCAAAGCCACTGGCAGGACCTTCTGAAATTGCGCACTGAGACCCGTATCCGTCTGTCGAATAGTAACGACCGGCTTACCCTGCCCCGACTTTTCAAATACAGCCCCCATACCAATCAGGAGCGGTCCGATCAACCAGCCCAGGCTTGTAAAACCGGACAAACCGAGTGAAAACATTGCTAGCGAACTATAAGCATAATCGGATACAGTTAATGCGAACAGTCCAACCCCCAGGAACAGTGCTGTAACACGCGGCATCAAACTGGACAGAGAAATACTTAGAAGAAGCGTCAGAAGAATCATGTCTGCTATCGGATAACCAGCAACAATTGCCCAGGTAATCTGTACACCTGGCGTCCCCAGCACATTCCGTATCAGCATCAACCACCCAAATGTAGCGATCACGCCTGAAGAAATGACAGCGTCCAGAACAAGGCGGAAACGCGTAGGCACATAACGACTTTCCGACGGGTAGCGTAGCAAGCCCAGCGCAGCGAAAAAATAAGCTACAAGATTGAATACATCCGGCGCGAAAAAAAAGAAAGGGGTTCCAAGCAACAAGTAAAACGTTCGCATAAAATCTGCAACCGCCCAAAACAACAAAGCCAGGGTAAGCAGGAACCAGGCAGGGCGTGTAGCGGGTGTAAGAGCAGGAAGCGAGATAAAAACTAATATTGCTGCGGTCAGGGAAGAAGTAATGATGGCCAGGGTTTCTGTAAAAACCCGAGCGGGCGCATCCTGCGGTATAACAACCAGGAGAAGCACATAAACGAGAATGAACAACAGGGTTTCAACGATAATCCCGCGGCGATCTACTTGGAGTGACCTGACTCGGTCGATCAAGATTTGCATCGATTAGGCCTCTGCTCGATTATACAACTTCCCCTCCGTGTAATAAAAAAACGGGATAAGTAAAAAAAACATACAGGCCACGCTAGAAACGTGGCCTGTATGTAAAAAAACTTGGACAACTAGCAGTAAAGGCAGATAGTGGGCGATGGTGAGGGTGTAGGTGTCTCTGTAGC
>JBAVJG010000512.1:0-6400 GCA_049687655.1 Anaerolineales bacterium
TTGCCAAGCAATTCAACGGCAAAGTCTGGGAATTGCTGGAGAGGCAGGAGCGCACGTTGGAAGAAGACGAATTACTGGTAGAGTACGCCCACGCGTCCCTGGCCCACTGGCGCGTAGTTGGGACTGAAGTGCATCTGCAACGCGGCGCGTGGATGCTGGCGCATGTCTATACCATTTTAGGCAACGCTGAATTGGCTTTGCAATACGCCGGACGCTGCCAGGAGTTGACTGAACTATACAAGAGCCATCTCTCCGATTTTGACTTTGCCTACGCTTATGAGTGCATGGCACGCGCGCAAGCGTTAGCAGGTAATCAAATGGAAGCGCAAAAGTACATTGCCATGGCCGATAAAGCGGGAGCAGCTATCAATGATGGGGAAGACAGGAAAATCTTCCTGGGTGATTTCAATGGAGGTTATTGGTACGGAGTTAGGGAATAGAGTCAGACACGAAAACGGTAGACAGCGAAGGCCTGGTAATAAATGAGCAGGAGATACGCAGTTGAATGAGAGAACCCCGAAAATAAGGGAGGCGTGCACGCCTCCCTTATTTTCGGTAACCTTTTGCGAACTGCCTTAGTCCTAAAAAGAATCAAAAAGATGGAGGATTTTGAGGTTCCGTCTTTATGCAACTACTCTTTCTTTCGGGAGCGGTAAGCGGATTATAAAAGTGCTGCCTGGTAGCTTCTCCTCATCGTAGCCGGGGCTTTCCGCCCAGATCTTGCCGCCATGCGACTTGACTATCCCCGCTGCGATGGCCAATCCCAACCCCGGGCCACCGCCTTTGAAGCTAGTGCGACCGGATGAGTGTAATTCCGCCTTACCCAACTGGTACAGTTTTTCAAAGATAATATCCAGATTTTCCGGGTCGATGCCGATGCCGGTATCTTTGACTTGGATATCCAGACATGGCCCCAGGTGTTCGTCTTCGACAGGTTCAATATGGATTGAAACCGTGCCATGATCAGGGGTGAACTTTATGGCATTTATAATCACATTGTCGAGCGCTTTTTGCAGCAGCTCCGGATCTATCCTCATAGTGGGGAGATTGGACAGGTCCTCATCCAATTTAAGCGTGATATCCCGCGCATCCAGGTCTTCCTGGAACTCTTTTTGCATCAAACGCAGCATGGGTGCAATCGGAAGATATTCCAGATGTGGAGTCAGCACCTGGTTTTCAAGTCGAACTACGTCCAACATGCTATTGACGATCTTGTGCAAGCGGTTGGTGCCCTGCATCACACCGTCCACGGCCATGATCAACGGTTCGTTATCCTTAATAGCCTGATGTCCGCGCAGCATCCCCAGATAGCCTTTGATGACGGTCAAGGGGGTACGCAACTCGTGTGCGGCTACCTGGATAAAAGTGGATTTATTCTTATCGAGTTTTTCCAGTGTGGCATAGGCGCGCGAAAGTTCATCAACGCGTTGCTCCACCATTCGCTCCATCAATTGGCTGAAACGGTTAAGTTCATCGTACAGGCGCGCGTTTTCGATAGCTATAGCGGCTTGCACGGCAAATGTGTTTACGGAGAGCGCCTCATCTTTGCTAAAAGCCCAGGCAATTTTGCGCGTCAACACCAACATGCCCATGACCTTATCCTGAAAGAAAAGTGGCATGCCCATCCAGGACAAATCTTTGGGGAGCCAGTCCGGTTGTTTCCACCCCTTTAGCTTCGAGACATCGCCAATCTGGATGGCTTCCCGCGTACGCGCAACGGAATCGTACATGTCGCTGTCTTTCTTGTCCTTGTATACGATGAAACGCAACTCGTCCACTGGAGCGGACTTGGGCATTCCATAGTGAGCGGCAACATTGGGGACACCGTTGACATCTTCCAAATACAGGACACCGCGGTCAAAGTGCAGGATTTGTCGTAACTGTTCCAGGATTTGTTCCGAGACTTTCTCGATCTTTTCCAGCGAGGAAAGCTGACGGGAAGCCCGCGCCAGCGCCTCGGCAGCATGACGTCGTGTCTGCTCCGAATCGTACAGCTTTTCCTTCTCGATGGCAGCCTTCTCGGCCATATCTTTGGCGATAGCCAGTTCCATGGCCCGTTCTCGCGCCTCATCTAACAGACGCTCCACTTCCATCTGGGCCTGCTGACGTTGCTGGACCAGCATGGTGCGCAAGAGCGCGCTGCTCACCAGGTTTCGAATGCGCGTATAAACATCCCAGTCTTTGGGTCCTTTTTCGATCCACATAAACCCGAAGCGGTTTCGCGCCAGCGAAAGCGGCATGACTACAGCCGTGTAGCGATGGTCTTTGGGTTCCTTCCCACGCGGAACCAGGCTGCCGGTTCCCAGGTTGGTTGTTGTGGTGGGAATTTTGAACTCTTTTTCGTCGTATTGGAACAGTAAGCGATAATTTTCCGGTGGCGGTGCAGTGGTAGGCGTCGGGGAGGAGACATCACTGTAGAACATGACATACCAACGGTCAATGCCCATACTGGGGAAATTCCGAGAGATGGCGTCACCGATCTCATCCAGGCTCATGGCAGGCGCCATCGAGAAACCGAAATCCTGGTAGACGGTTTCCTGCTGCTCGAATTGCAAGCGGCTGAAAGCCTGCGCGCGCTGAGAGAGCTCGCCGGTCATCAAGCGCGCCTGTTGGAACAGGTTCTCTGCGTGCAGCATATCCGTAGGGCTGGAGATGCCAGCCAGCGCATAGCGCCGCAACATGGAAATCAGGTTATGCCATGTTGCAGCATCCAGGCCATGACGTCTCAGCATGTCAATGGCCGCGTTGATGGTGCGCAGAAAATCATTATCCTTTGCGCTGTCCTTCATGCTGGTCAGAAAGACATCCCACATGCGCCCGAAGGTATCCCTGAACTGTTCGATGGCGGGGTCCGATGAATCGATATTTGCAGAAGATAGCAGCGCATAAATGGCTGCATCGCGTTTATTTTCGAGCCGACCGGTTTGCGCTACCTCGCGTGGACGGACCACGGCGTAGCGCACGGTTTCGGGCAAACAGCCGCAGGACCAGCGGATGACCATGTCGGTTTCGACCACGTTGGAGTGGGGGACTGTTTTGCCCTGCATGCGTTGCATCAGGGTTTCGAAGGCCTGTTTACCGATATTTGAAAACGACTGTCTAACCGTAGTGAGCGGCACACCCAGTGACTGGGCTTCACGCACGTCATCGAATCCGGTCAGGGCGACGGTATCTGGCACCGAGATGCCGCGTTGCTGCAATGCCTCCAAAGCGCCGAAGGCCATGCGGTCACTGGCTGCGACAATCGCCTGGAAGCGGACTCCACGCTCGTCCATCAACGTGCGGACGGCTGCGCGCCCGCTCTCAGGGGTGAAGTCCCCCTCTACAATCAATTTCTCATTGAACGGAATGCCGTGAGCTTCCAACTCGCTCTTATAAGCCTCGAAGCGTGCTTCGGCTTCAAATTGTTCCTCTACACCGCGGATGAAGGCGATGCGTTTGTAATCATGCACTTCGATCAGGTGTCGCATGATGAACTTCATCCCTTTGAGGTTATCGGCCAGAAAATGGGGCACGCCGTCTGTTTCGATAGCGTGGGCAACCATAGGCGTAGGTGCGAACGTCCGGCAAAAGGTTTTGATTTCCTTCGCGCTCAGTCCGTGGGCGATGTCGGCAGCCAGAATCAACCCGTCAAATTGATCCGGTTTGACGAGATCGTAAAGCCCGTATGAATTTTGCAGTTGACCCGGTGTCATCAGGGAAGACGGCTTGCCCCCAACAAAGCAAACCAGATTGACATCATGTTCCTCAGCCGCTTGCTCGAGCCCGGCCATGAACTCCGTACCCCATACACGGCTGATCTGTGCGAGGAATACCCCGATTGTTTTTCGCTTTGAAGAAGAATTCTTGGGAAGCATCATGACTGGTCAGATTATATCCCTGAATTTTGGAAGGAATATTCAAATTCGATAACAAATTATTAGGACTTACGCCCCTCTCTATTTTCGGTGTTTTCCCATTCAACTGCGTAACTTCTGATTATATTATTCTGGTACTCCATATCCGGTTTATAATGGCCCCTTACCCCAAAAGGACAATTTATGACTGAATTATCAAAAACAGCACGAAAGATCACGGTCACTCTTTTTCTGGCCCAGAGTCTTTTCTCTGCCGGGTCCATTGCCGTGGCTACTGTAAATTCGATCATGGGAGCCGAGCTGGGCGGTAAGCCCTGGGCGGGTGTTCCATCTGCTGTCTTTTTGCTGGGAAGCGCGCTGGCCGCTTCCATGTGGGGCGTCCTTATGGACATCATTGGTCGCCGCAATGGGATCGCATTGGGACTTGTGCTGGGTGTCGCGGGTTCGGGGCTGGTGGTCCTGGCAGTAAATCAGCGCTTACTGATACCCATGCTGGTCGGTATGGCGTTGGTGGGTTTCGCGCAAGCAGCCATGCTATTAGGGCGCTTTGCTGCCGCGGAAGTCAATCCGCCGGCAAAACGTGGATCGGCCATTTCGAACGTAGTATTAGGAGGCGCCGTTGGGGCAATCGTTGGACCGTTGCTGGTCGGCCCGATGGGGAAGTTCGCCTTGCGCATCGGAATGGACGAACTGGCTGGTGCTTACATAGCCGGTCTTGTCCTGTTTGGGATCGCTTCCGTTATCATCTCTATCGGTCTGCGGCCTGATCCACGCGACCTGGGTAAACAGGTGGCAGCTTTGTACCCCGATTCTGCTCCCGAAGGGCAGGCCCGCCCGATTGGCGTTATCCTGCGCCAACCGGCTGCGCTGACGGCCGTCACAGCCATGGTGCTCGGACAGGTCGTGATGGTTGCCATCATGGGAATTACGGCTTTGCATATGGGAGATCACAGTCACCAACTTAGCGATATATCAGCCGTCATATCGGCACATACCCTGGGGATGTACGCGTTTTCTGTCCTCTCAGGCCGCCTGGCAGATAAGTGGGGACGCGGTCCCGTCATTTTTACCGGCGCAGCCACCCTGCTGTTGGCCTGCCTGACCGCGCCACTCTCGCCGGAGGTACTGCCTCTGGCAGTTTCGCTCTTCCTGCTGGGTCTGGGCTGGAACTTTTGTTTTGTAGGAGGCTCGACTTTGCTAGCTGATCAACTCTCCCCTGCTGAGCGCGCCCGTACACAGGGCAGGAATGATCTGCTGGTCGGGCTGGCTTCTGCCACAAGCGTTTTGAGTAGCGGACTGATTTATGATGCCACCAGCTATACGGTCATTACGCTTGTGGCTGCCGCTTTATCGTTGATTCCTTTGGTGATGGTTCTTGCCTGGATGCGCAGGCAGCGTGTGGTTGTGGGGGTCTGATTTGGTTTTTGCCATTTGTGAAATAGTGATACAATGCGCAAATTGCCTTAATCCAGTTTGATAGGGCCAGGAGAGTTATGGCTGAAAAATCAAAGAATGATCTCCCCAAGGTGCCACCGTTCATTATAAAAGGCGCATCCGGCAAAGCCACGCGAGAGCCACCCACTCAACCCCGTTCTGTCAAAAGGCCGTCTATGAGGAGTAACGGTCGTCTATCTCAGCGCGGGATGCTCAGTGTGATGAGTCTCCTGATCAGTCTGTTCAGTCTGGGGCTCTCTATGGCAGGTGGGGCATGGATCGCACTTGGAGTTCTATCCGATGGACTGAGCAACCAGGTCGGTATAACTACCAGAATTGTGGTGGTGGGGCTAGCCTATGTGATCGGTTGGTTTGTAAGCCTGTACGGCATCCGAATACTTGGGAACTTAATATTGCCGCTTTTTATCAAAGGATATGCATTGATCATCCTGGTCGGGATTTGCGTACTGCAGATTGCAATCATCACCAAACTGTTTAATCAAGAATACGATTTCACCAAATTCGTCCTGTATTTGTTTATGTTTGGTGCCGGGTTGATTGCCCTGGTCGGGTTGCACCTGATCGTCGAGAATCACAACCTGATTCCGTTTTCATTTCCGATTCTGGCGATCAGCCTTGCGCACCTGATTTTAATTGTTGTCCATTACGTTTTTCTGCCACTGGATGTGGAAAAATACCGATATATATGGGGGGATGCCGTATTTTTCCTGTCCACAGGCGTTGTAAGCATGCTCATGCTGGCTCACTTTGGCCTCCTTAATGGATTCCGCAGCCGTATCGACAGGATATTCAATGCCCAAAGGGACCGCTTTATGCCACCAAATTAGACAGTCGCCCATCTGATGGCCATGAGTCATTCCCATCTTAAGGTATCAGCCTCTGACACCTGTACTTGCGTGCGGTGCAAGTGTTACACAGATAAGCATGGATTTTTGAACTACAGAGTACTGCGTAAATATCCGAACCAGAATCCCGGTTTTTGAAGGAATTCGTTAGATTCGAGTTCGGTTAAATATGCAAGAAGCAGTAATTTGCCAGAGCCGTGCCCAAACAACACAGAATTAGCCGACCCAGCGCGCGCTGGGTCG
>JBAVJG010000513.1:0-3484 GCA_049687655.1 Anaerolineales bacterium
GTGTTCCTGGCCCTGTTCATCCTGATCGAACTGCGCCTGGAGCAGCCGATGCTCGACCTGCGCCTGTTCCGCCGCACCTTGTTCTCGGTCTCGCTGGCGACCGGATTCATGATCTTCATCTGCCTGATGGGCACACTGATCCTGATGCCGTTCTACATCCAGAACGTGCTGGGCTACGACCCGCAGCAGACCGGCCTGTTGATGGCAACGGTGCCAGTGGCACTGGGGCTGATCGCGCCGGTCTCCGGATCGCTATCGGACCGTTTCGGCTCGCGTCCGATCACGGTGG
Source organism: Anaerolineales bacterium (assembly GCA_049687655.1). GTDB lineage: Bacteria > Chloroflexota > Anaerolineae > Anaerolineales > Villigracilaceae > JAABUE01. The sequence continues at coordinate 290 of JBAVJG010000513.1, forward strand.
CGGGACTGGCGGTGCTGACGGCCGGATTCCTGGCGGTCAGTTCGCTGGATGCCGAAACGACTACACTTGGCTACGTGCTGCGCTTCCTGCCGATAGGACTCGGTGTAGGCATCTTTCAATCCCCGAACAACAGTGCCATTATGGGAGCCGCGCCGCGTGACCGGCTCGGAATTGCTTCCGGTATGTTGGCCGTCACCCGCACCCTCGGCCAGACGACCGGCATCGCTGTGCTGGGCGCGCTCTGGGCTGGACAGGTTTTCAGTTACGTTGGGAAAGTACTGCCAGGCGGCGCGACCGTTGCTCCGGTCGAAGCGCAAGTGTACGGCCTGCGGATCACCTTTATGATCGTGAGCATCTTGATCTTCGCCGCGCTGCTGCTCAGTATCTGGGGGTTGCAGGAGGAGAGGAAGAAGAATTAAACAGCCTTCGCTTTGTATATTACGCTCGCGAGAATCTCAGAAAAGCCACGGGGGAGAAATTTGAGATATACGCCTTTGGGTTGTATGCAGAGATGGAGGCGGAAGATTCGTTTTACAGAGTGCTGCGTAAATATCCGAACCAGAATCCTGGTTTTTGAAGGCAATTCGTTATATTCGAGTTCGGGTAAATATGCAAGAAGCAGTATTTGGTTTTGAAATTGAGGGCTGAGTAGGTCTTTCTAGCCATTATTGTCCGTCAACCCATGGAGCAACAACTCAGTCGCATGTACCAACCTCTCCCTGTAATATTCGGGGCTCGTATCCATTTCTATGGACTGCATGGCTTCTATTTGCTTGGGCGTCAGGTCCATCATCGGATAGGCGCCAATTGCCAAAGATGATTGGGCAGATATGAATTCGGCAGCCGCTTCGACAGATGGGAAAGGTAAAGTCGTACTCAAGAATTGCGCAACTGTGCCAATCTCTTCGTTTATTTTGCCTTTGAAAGCAGTCAACGCCTCGAGCGAAGCATTGCGTTCAAGCAAAGTGAAGAGAATAGTGAACAGCTTGACCATGCGTTTATATTTCAGGACCAGGTCAACCCAGGCTTCTGCAAGCTCGTGTAATGACTTATTTTCAGCAGTGAAATTTTCCAAAACATCTTCGCGCCAGGCTTCGATATCGTGTTTGATGAGTTCGAGAAAAATATCTTCTTTGGTCTCAAAATAGCGGTAAAGATTCGAACGCGTGAAATGAGCTTCCTTTGCGATCATGGCAAAGGTGATGTCTTCATAAGGGTTCTCTTCGTACAACCGTGCAGTTGCATCGACTATTTCACTGATGCGCTGTTCGATCTGTTCGTCACTGCGTGCTCTTACCCAATCCACTTGTTTTCTCCAATCGTTGGTTTCCTTCTATTTTACAACTCAATGTTCAATTCTTCTATTTATCCTTGAGTCCGACCAACTCCATACTGCGGTGATAGAGTTTCTCAGCGAGTTCTGCATCATGCGCCTTCGGATTGGGTGACGGCATCGGCCAGCCTCCCGGCCGGTTTTCTTTATTAGGATATAGGATGCTGTTTTGGCTGTAGTATTCGCCGCTGTGTTGCGGTGCGTCATCATCCAGCAGACAATGGAGCGTAGTCTGCGCACCCTCGAACCATGACATCGTGCCAAGTAATCCGCTGAATGGTCTCATCAGGACATTTTGCACAAACCTGGCCATCGCACCTTCTACCAAATTCGAGCGTATCCAGCCTGGATGCACCGAAAAAGCCGAAACACCTGTGCCTTCCAGACGACGGGCAAGGTCCAGGGCATGCAGCACATTTGCCAGTTTGGACTGTGCGTATGCCACGCCGGGGTTATATTCTCGTTTGTCAAAGTGCAGGTCATCAAAATCTATCTCGCCGTATACCCCTCGCATGCCAGCATGAGCCACACTTGAAACGCATACGATGCGTGATGGGGCGCTTGCTTTCAGTGTATCTAGCAAGAGTTCTGTCAGCAGAAAGTGACCGAGGTAATTGATTCCGAATTGGGTTTCAAACCCATCTACTGTTTTCCCTTTCGGGGGAAACATGACACCAGCGTTGTTGACGAGGCCATCCAGGCGATCGTATTTGGTGAGAAAAACCTCGGCAAAGCGCCTGACTGAGGCCAGGCTGGCAAGATCGAGTTCCATGATCTCAAACGAGCCGCGTATATCTCCCAAGTCGGCGAATGCTTCTTTCCCTGCATCAACGCGACGGCAAGCCCCCACTACCTGGGCACCCTGTTCGGCTAACTGTTTACTGGTCGCGAAACCGGAACCAGAGTTGGCACCCGTAACGATGTAGACGCGACCGCTCAGGTCTTTTTGAAATAGATTCGGATCACACATAAGAGTTTTAGGCATAGAATACTCCTTCTGTAATTAAAACTTGTTTGTTCATTGTTATCTCATTGATAGGAAATAAGCTTATTGATTGGCGGTATTATAAGAGACATTTCGTCTCTTGTCAAGAGACAAAGCGTCTTTTATATAAAAATCTAAACTCTCTACTCGAATTCTTATGAGCACATTCTTGAAAATCAACGCTAATCGATTGAACCCCTAACTCACAATTCCCACGGTGAGAACAAACATTAAAACAACCTTAATCCCTTGACTCATCAAAATCCCTGTGATAAACTAGCGCCCGCCTTACAAAAGGCAAACCTTACGAAAGGAGACGCAAACCGATGTTCGATAACAAGCTTTACATCATCAGCACCTACACCGTTCAAAACGGTGGTGCTTTTTTGCATCCTCGGAGTGCGTCTGTTGACTCGTAAGATTCACGTAGTGTGATTTACGGCCACGGAGCGCTCCAAGCCCGTGGCCTTTTTCTTTAAACTGATTTTATTTTCAGACGGCCATGGGCAAACCCGTGGCCGTTTTTTGTTTTTTGTATGGGAAACCCCGCTAAAATAACGGCGGGGACAAGAATGACGCGGAAGAAACAAAGAGAACGGATTCCGTATAAATCAAATGGGAATCCGTCCAATCCGTGAAATCCGTGTCCAAAAAGAAGGTGCGCTATGTTAGACATTCAAACCCCTCTCTTCGAAGCCCGGGATATTCGTCTGGGACCGATCGACCACGAAAAAGACCCCGAAGTGGAGTCCAAGTGGACGCATGACAGCGAGTTCATGCGCCTGATGGAACTCAAACCCGTCCGCCCGCTGGCGCCGGCGATGGTCAAGAAAGGTTATGAGTCTCTCGAGAAGGAAATCGAGGAGACCAAGAACCT
>JBAVJG010000514.1:0-3669 GCA_049687655.1 Anaerolineales bacterium
CGGGGAGTGTCATAGAGGTTGAATTCTACAATCTCTTAGTAGCAAAATTAACTCCTGACGAATTTTTTATGATCACCCCACCAGGCACAGAAAGCGAGAGGGCAAAATCGTTAGAAGCTGAAATCACGTCTCAAGGGGCCTTCGTAAGTATCATCGATCAGACAGCGGGGCTTGTTGGCTTTTCACTTTCCGGACCCAAAAGCAGGGCAGTGATGAGCAAGCTGTGCGCGCTACCTTTCAAATCAAATGAATTCCCCAATATGCATGTCACCCAGAGCAGTTTTGCGAATGTACGCGCCACGATCATACGCCATGATCAAGACGATTCGCTCACGTTCGAGTTTTACGCCGACCGCTCCTATGGCGATTATCTGTGGGATACAATCCTGGATGCGGGAAGGGAATTTGAAATACAGCCAGTTGGATGGGAGGCCATAGAACACGGAGAATCCTAGAGAGCCGCAGAGAGCTGGAAATTTCACATGGTCAATTATGATAGAATTAGTCCATATTAGAGTTGTCGAACCAAAAAAGGATTACTAATGTCTTATACGTTTCCGGTTTCATTGGGGAAAGCTGAATTGATAACCGAGAGACCGTTTTCCCATACAGATCACATTACAAAAGACCGGGAAATATTGGTGCATATGGCCAGGCAGATTTGTATGGTTCTGGAGCAGCATCCAGATATTCTGGGCATGTACAAATCTATTTACATCGATGAACCAGACGGGTACTCCCACCGCTACTTTGTTCCAAGACCGACGATATTGTCAGAGACAAAAGAGGTTTACCTGGTCGGTTTTTTCAGCTTCAAAAGGAAAGGGGCGGTCAAGGATCATTTCGGGGATCTTGATGACAGGCTGGTTGAGCAGATTCCCACACTCGAGGAGATTCTAAGTTACAGCACGATGGCCCTGCCTGATGGTAATTTCAGCAATCTGGTGCTGTTATCGGATGAGGCCATAAAATTGAAGTGGATGCAGGGCGAAACACATAAGAAGGCCATTTCGTTGTCACCCGGTTACTACCAGTGTGTCCGCATCAATAACGGAATGCTTCCTTACGGGGTCCTGCATCCCGAGGCACTCAGAATCACACGGGTGAAATATTACGATTATGGGGAAGACCCACCCTGGAAAGCAATACGAGAACTGACCTGAAGAAATTCAGCAAAGAGATTTGTTTATGATGTCAAAACGGAATCGCGACAAAAGCAGAAGGCGACGGGCTCGTTCGCTGCCCCCTCTGGCGTCCATTCCATTTCAAACCATTCAAAACCCCTACCCTCCTTTTGAAATCATGTCAGAGAACCAGATTGGAATGATTCACAAATCATCCCTGCAAATCCTGGAGGAGATCGGGCTGGAATTTCTGGACGAGGAAACCCTGGGCATCTGGAAAGCGGCCGGTGCACTGGTAGATCGGGAAACCCAGCGCGTGCGGATTGATGAGGATATGGTGGAGCAGGCTTTGAAGAGTGTCCCGGCTTCGTTCACCCTGCGCGCGCGCAACCCGGACCGGAACGTGGTCATTGGCGGAAATCACATCAATTTTGCCACCGTTGCCAGCGCGCCGTACTATTCGGATTTGAAGAGCGGTCGCCAACCAGGAAGCCTGGAAGCCTACAAAAAGATGCTGCGATTGGCGCAGGTCTGCAGCCCGATTCATGTGATCGAGGGAATGTTGCTGGAGCCGCAGGATGTTCCGATACCACAGCGGCATCTGGTTAAGGGATACACTGTGTATACCCTTAGCGATAAGGCTCACCTGGTGGCTTCCCATGGACGGGAGGTCGCCGAAGACCATGTGAATATGGCCTGTATTGTGTTCGGGGGAGAAGAAGAAATCCGGTGCGACCCGGTCCTGTCTGCGGTGGTAAACGCCAATAGCCCGTTGCGGTATGACGAGCGTATGCTGGGCGGATTGTTGACCTACGCGCGCTACCGCCAGCCTGTCGCAATCACCCCGTTTATCCTGGCAGGAGCGATGAGTCCCGTTTCACTTCCGGCAGCGCTGGCCCAGCAAAACGCCGAGGCCCTGGCCGGAATTACGCTAACCCAACTGGTAAATCCAGGCACACCGGTCATCTACGGCGGATTTGCAACCAGCATCGATATGCAGACCGGTAGTCCCGCATTCGGAGGGCCTGAAGGGGCACTGGCGCTGCTGGCCGGGTCGCAACTTGCCCGTTTTTACGGACTGCCCTACCGGGGCAGTGGTGGACTGAACAATTCGAAGATACCCGATGCACAGGCTGCCTACGAAACCCAGATGACACTCTGGCCTGCCGTCCTGGCCCATACCAATCTGATCATTCACGGCGCAGGATGGCTGGAAGCCGGCCTGGTCTGCTCCCTGGAAAAATTCGTCCTTGATGTAGAAGGCCTGGCAATGATGAGCCGTTTCTTGAATGGGCTGGAAATCAATGAAGAATCCCTGGCGCTGGAAGAGATCGCTGATATCGGCCCGGGCGGGAACCACTTTGGGACGGCTTACACCCTGGCCCGCTTCCAGGATGCATTTTACCGGCCGACGGTCAGCGACCGACAAAACTACGAGACCTGGGCGGAAAATGGCAAAAAAGACGCGCTGCACCGGGCGCATGAGATCGCCAACCAATTGTTGGAGCTTTATGAGCAACCCACTCTGCCTTCGAATGTCCAAGGAGAATTGATGCAATACGTTGAAAAGAGAAAGCAAGAATCCACAGTTTCTTATTTTTAGTACGGCAGGACCCTGGTTGGTTGGAATGAGCCCGCCGCCCTTATTTTCAGTAACTTTTTACGAAATTTGTAAATCCAATAAAATATAAAGGAGACCAAACATGAATAAAATACCTGATTCAAGAAAATACGTTGTCGTAGGCGCCGGCGTTCACGGGCTGAGTTCCGCCTGGCACCTGGCCCTGGAATTAAAAGCTCGCGGGCGTGGCAGCGGAGCAGATATAGTTGTGCTGGATAAAACCGGTCCGGGAGCGGGCGCTTCGGGGATCGCCTGTGGCTGCGTTCGGAACTTCTACATGACCGAACCGATCCATGCCATCTTACGACACAGCGTGGACGTCTGGATGAATGACCCGGTAGCCTTTGGTTTTCAACAGGTTGGATATATCTCGGTGGGAGAAGAGAACCAGATCGCCGATTATGAGCGCGTACAGAAGAGTCAGAACAGCGTTGGTTACCCCTCCGATGTCTACGCCGGCAAGGATGCGAAAAACTTTCTCAAGCGCATCTGGCCTGACTTTAAGACCGATCAGGCAAATGTAGTGCTCCATGAAAAAGTAAGCGGATATGCCGGGACACGCCAGGTCATGAAAGGGCTGGCTCAAAAGTGTGCAGATGAAGGTGTAGAGATTATCAGCGGTGTAGAAGTAACGGATTATGTAGTGCAGGGCGGAGAAGTAAAAGCCGTCGTGACGGATCAAGGCGAGATTAAATGCGACATGGTGATCTGGGGTTTGGGAGCCTGGACACCAACCCACTGGGAAAAACTTGGAAAACCCATGGCCCTGGATCTTCATTACCCGGACGGGACGGTTCGCAAAGACCAGGATATGTGGACCTACTGGCGATTGCTGGAAGGTGAAGTTTATTATGATGAGCCATACCTGACCGCAACAGGCTTAAATCCGCCCGTGCTGCATGTGGAGTTGATGAACACACCGGT
>JBAVJG010000515.1:0-10823 GCA_049687655.1 Anaerolineales bacterium
GAAGTGAGCCTGGCTGCCGCTGACGATATTCGCGCCAGCATCTGCAACGCGATGGAAATCTTCTAACTGACCAGGGCGGGCTTCCGGAGAGTAGTATTCCTGGTGCTGGAAAGTGGAGATGACAACAAAGCCCAGTTCGTGTAAATCTTCGATCGTATTGACCAGGTAACTATGATCGCACGGGGCCGCGCCTGGTTTGTTCTCAGTAGCGACGGGCGGCTTGCCAATATCGACCGGATTACAACCGATGAAGGCGATCAGGTTTCCGTTATGTTCCAGCGTCAGCGGCTTGAGGGCATCATCGAGGTCTGAGCCACCACCGTAATAGGGGATGTCATTTTGTCTGTAAATTTCGAGGGTTTCCAACATGGCGCCAGCACCGTAATCGGCAAAATGATTGCCGGTCAGTTCGACCACGTCTGTACCCACGTCTTTGAGCAGTTCGATGTATTTCGGGTCGCTGCAAAAGACCAGCTTGGTGCGGCTGGGGTTAGGGAAGTCACAACCGGTGTAAAAGGGGATTTCATTGCTGATATGCGTGATATCGGCTTCGCGCATGAAATCACGGATGTCGCGCGCGGGATAGGTCACGCCTTTAGCCTCCATCGTGTAGGCTGTGGCACGCACGAGTGCAGTCACACCGCTCAGGATGAGGGTGGTCATGCGGTCCGGTTCGCGGTTGGTTTCGTGTAAGGCCAGGCTGAGTGTAGCAGGATCCCGGTCAAGAGTGCGAAGCGCAAATTCGGCTTTCAGGGGATAGGAAGATGTGACAAACTGTTTGTGGATCGGGGATTGCCCGTCCACAGTCAGGACTTTCAACATGGGCATCAACGCTTCGAACGGAACGATGCCCCAGGCAGGCCTGTTTTCCCATAGCGCATCGACCAGTTCATCTGTAGGCACGGTTCGTACAGCCCCGGGAGCCGGTTCGCCCCACAGCGCGGTGAACGTCGCCAGGGTGGATTCTTGCATCCATAACGGCGAACCGGTTAAGGGCTCGCATTGAACGCATGAGGGGAAATCTGAGTCTGAACCGTTCCAAGTCACTTTGAGTTCGTCCAGCGTCACCCCATCTGTGACAGTTGGAAACGGGGCAACCAGCGCATAGATCCAGGTTGTCGTAGAGGCAATGGTGGATTCGTTCCCGGAAGAAGTCAGTTCCAATCGCAGGCTGGCCATCTCTGGGTTTGATTTAAATGGGATACCCCAATTCTCCGATTCCGAAATCAGAGATTCCGGAATCTCGGGTGAACGATAAATCGACAAGGCCCGGGGTGTGGGCGATTCGGTTGGAGAAAGCTGCTCCTGCCCATCCTGCTCAATAGCGGGAGACTGGGAAACCGGCTCCGGTTTGGCTGTGGAGGGCGCACAAGAGGCAAGGACGACTGCCAAGAGTATGGATGCCAGAAAGCGGGCACATTTAATCATTGGGTGGTTTTCTCACAAAATTGGAAAAAGGACAAGAGGTTCTCTCATCCTATGATGTTTTGCAATACGACATAAATGTCGTATTGCAGCGCTGCTAATTTGCCTTCATTTCAAGCTTTGCCAGCGTGAAATCCTGCAAGGCTTCTTCGTCTATCGAAACTCCCAGGCCGGGCGTATCGGGCACATCGATAGTGCTATCAGCGTTCAGACTAAATCGCTCGTGCGTTATGTCGCGCGGAAAATAACGGTCGGAGGCCGAAATGTCGCCGGGCAGAACGAAGCCTGGCAGCGAGGCAATCGCCAGGTTTGAGGCGCGTCCCACCCCGGTTTCGAGCATCCCGCCGCACCAGACCGGCACATCCTGCGCGCGGCACATCTCATGGATTTCGAGTCCCTGGCTCAATCCGCCAACGCGCCCCGATTTGATATTGATGATGCGGCAGGCATTCATCTCCAATGCATAGCGGGCATGTCTCGGCGAGACGATACTTTCATCCAGGCAAATGGGCGTCTTGAACTTTTCCTGCAGCACCCGATGGTCCCAGATATCATCTTCATACAGCGGCTGCTCGATCAGCAGCAGGCCTAACTGGTCTAAGGGTCGTAAGGTCTCACTGGTCTTTAAAGTGTAGGCTGAATTAGCATCCACTTGTAGACGAATATCCGGAAAAGTCCCGCGGACTGCGGACGTATCATCGACATCCCTCCCGGGTTTGATCTTGATCTTGAGACGATTATAGCCCTGTTCTACATACCCTTCCGCGGCGCTGACCAAGGCTGAGGCTGATTCCTGGATGCCAATCGAAACGCCTACTTCGACTTTGTCCCGCTGGCCCCCAAACATTTCCTTGAGGGATATACCATCGCGCTTGCCGAGCAGGTCCCACAGCGCCATCTCGACACCAGCCTTGGCTAGATAATGCCCGCGGATACTCGCCACGCGGCGCTGGAAATCGGCTGCATCGGCCACATCCTGTCTCAGGATCAAGGGAGCCACAAAGTCTTTCAGGATGTGCCAGGCCGTGCCGGTGGTCTCGTAGTTGTAGCCGGGGTCGCGCTCCACGGCCGATTCGCCGTAGCCAGTCAATCCCTCCGCTTGCAACTCGACCAGGATACACTCTTTATGGTCGATGCTGCCAAATGAAGTTGCAAAGGGGGCGACAAGGGGTAAACGGATATGATGGAGCGTGAGCGAATCAATTTTCATCTTCGACTTTGACTTCCCCATCCTCATCACTGATGCCCAATTCCTTCAACGCTTCATCCATGCTGACTGCAGTTTCATGTCGCATTCCAGGTGCAGGCGTGCCGCAGTACGGGCAGATATTCCAGGGCAATTCCATCAGTTTGCCGCATTCGTTACAGGACTTTTTCAGCTTGGTATGGCAGTTCGGGCAAACCTGCCAGTCGTCTTTGACCCGGCGTTCACAGCCGGGGCAGAGCGGTAAATCTTCCAGGGCTTGCAGCAGCGCTTCTTCCTCGAGGGTGCGTTGATATTCTTCCTCCAGCGTGCGCTGTGGACGCAAAATGAGATAGACCAATACACCCGGCAAATTCAATACCGCCACCAGCAATGTCGCCAGGATCTGCACCAACGGGTCACGCGCGCGTGAGCGGATATCGCGATAGGTCCAGATGACCAGCGCGATCCACAGTGCCGCGATAAAAGCCCCGCCGAAACCGGTCAGGATCAAAAGGAGGTTGCTCAGAAAAGTCGGGTCAAAGTTCATTATTGCTCCAGGTTTACCACAAAGCCACAAAGTCACAGAGAAAAAAATACTTTGTGACTTTGTGCCCTTGAGACTTCGTAGTTAATTCTCTGTTTTCAATTCTACCCGCCGCCGCCCTCACCGACAATACCACCCTCGGTTAGCTTGCGCAAATCCGAGAGCGCGCTGTCGATTTCATCGGCTGTCACCGGGCGATCTTCGTCGCGGTGCTTGAGTTCCCCATTTTCGGCTTTTTCTATTGCAATCTTTTTTATGGCTGCATTGCGCTTCAGCGCCTCTTTGACCAGTGCCGCGCCCTGGCTGTACCCAATCAGCGGGTTCAAGGCCGTTACCAGAATGGCATTCTTCGCCAGCCAGCCTTCAGCCTTCTCGCGGTTGGTCGTCACACCCTTCACGGCCCGTTCCGTGAAAGCCTTCACAGCGCCGATCGTGACCTGCATCATCTCGAACAGGTCGTGCGCGATGACCGGCATCATCACGTTTAACTCCAGTTGCCCGGCCTGAGCCGCTAGCGCAACAGTTGTGTCACAGCCGACGACATGGAACATAGCCTGATTCAACATCTCGGCCATGACCGGGTTGACCTTGCCTGGCATGATCGACGAGCCCGGCTGCACCGCGGGTAGATTGATTTCATCCAGTCCCGTCGCCGGACCGGATGAAAGCAAACGGAAATCATTGGCAATGCGGATCAGAGTCAACGCCAGGGTACGCAGTGAGGCTGAAAAATCGGCGGCATCGGCCATGGACTGCATGGATTCGAACAGATCATTAGACTCGTGCAATTCCAGCCCGGTCAACTCGGACAATTTCTTCACCATGCGGGCATGGTACTCGGGATGCGCGTTCAACCCGGAGCCGACGGCTGTCCCCCCAATTCCCAGCCTTCTCAGTCCCTCGGCCGACCGCAGAATGCGTTCAGCATCCCGACGCACAGCTTTGGCATAGGCGCCGAACTCCTGGCCTAAACGGACCGGGACGGCATCCTGCAAATGCGTTCTCCCCGATTTGACGATGTCATCGAACTCGGTGGATTTGGCTTCCAGCGCGGATGCCAGTTCATCGAGCGCGGTGAGCAGTTCGGCCAGTCTCCACAGGCATCCGAGCCGGATGGCTGTCGGGATGGTGTCATTGGTCGATTGAGCCATGTTGACGTGGTCGTTCGGGTGCACGAGATATTCCCCTAAACGGCCACCAAGCACGAGCGTGGCCCGATTCGCGATCACTTCATTGATGTTCATGTGATGGCTGGTCCCTGCGCCAGCCTGGAAAGGATCGACGACGAACTGGTCGTCCCATTTACCTTCGATGACTTCCTGCGCGGCCTTGACGATGGCGCTCGCACGTTCGTTATCCAGTAAGTCCAGGTCACTGTTAACTTCAGCAGCAGCGCGTTTGATGGACGCCATACTCCAGATGAACGCGCGCCATGGACGCAGCCCGGAAATGGAAAAATTGTCTACGGCGCGCTGCGTTTGAACACCATACAGGGCAGCCGACGGCACCTGCAATTCGCCAAGCGAATCTTTTTCAATTCGAAAAGCTTGTGTTGACATACTCGCTCCTACCGGTAACTTGAATATCAGTACCGGTATTGTACCCCCTTACGGATTTTGCCAGAGAAAATGCCAGTCTGTGCCGTCAATCCAGGAATCGGATGTTTCGCCGATCACCTGGTAAAACGTCACACCGGGTTTCAAGTAGACGGGCGTGCCCAGCGCGGATGTCAGTAGAATTGGTTGGTCAAGTTGTGGTCGATTCCAGGTTGCCGGAATTGCAATCCCATCTCGAAAAACGAAAGCAGTACCAGATCCGTACAGATCGATGTGGAAAACTTCGTCTTCTTCATCGAACTTGTTTGCAAAACGATGTTTGACATACAGTACAACCACGTTATCAGCCATAATGGGCAAACCCGTCAACGCATCCGTCAGTGATTCATAGGCAGCAGTTTGATAATTCTTCAGGCTGTTTATTTCTTGGTAGCGTTGGTAACGGTTTTCTTCCGGAAGGTACTGCCAGTAGTTGTAATCGTCTAATGAGTATTGCGTATAAATTCGGTCAGCCACCAGGTCTGATTGTGGCGGCAGAGTGCTGAAAAAATTACTTCGTACTGACGGACGATCATTATTTACGCTCATTCGCCTTGCAATGCAATCCCTGAATTTAACCGTGTCGAAGAAGACATTGTTATATGTATCGCGCTTTGTAAGACCAATCTCAAACGGCGGACAGGATCCATTACTCGGCACCACCAGATAATCCTTCAAATCACTGTCTTTGTAATAGTCATAGACACGAGGATCTGCATATTTGAAAACAAAGAAGGCCTGATACATGCGAGCGATATGCTCGTCGAAGAACCGCCCGGAGCGGACCGGGCCAGCCTGCTCAGCATCGTTGCCATAAAAAATGGCAATGAAGCGTGTGACGCCCCATTCGATGTAATACTCATAAACCACATCGGCCAAGGAGAGCCCGGATTGGGGACGTACAAGGCGTGGATATTGTGTGATCTTTACAGCTATGGGTCGTCGTTCGAGCAGTTCAGGATCGGTAGCCGTTAAACCGGTCAGCGGGTTGGTATTTGTAGAAGGAGCAAGCACCGGCATTCCCTGGTAGCCTGAAGAAAGGGGCGTTGGCAATAAACTATCTTCCACAGTGACAGTACCACGTTGGATAAAAACAGGTAGTAGCGTAGTTGTTGGTACAGAAGTCGGGTAAGGGGCAAAATATGGAGAGTTGCCGTTTCCCGGCTGGAACGGAGTAGCTGTCGGATGGTTCATGTCAGGGGTCAGGAGCACATTCTCAACCACTTCAGGCGCCGGGCTGCTGCATCCTCCTGATAGGATGAGAAATGTAAAAATTGTCAACGTCCACCGGCGAAGATTTCGAAGGGTCCCAAATCGGGTTCGCGACGCTTGCATGGAGCCGATTGTACAATAAAATAAGCGCTGCAAGGTCAAACCTGATAAAATTGCCGACACACTGCAATGTTAATCATCCTGACAGTATTGTTCCTCTTTATAATCGCACTCGTGCTGGTCGCTCTCACCTGGGTGCGGCCCGGTTTCCGCTATACCTGGTTAGTTGCTGCAGGGGGTGCATTGGTCAGTTGGGGTAGCATACTGGTCTGGCAATTCCGCCTCCCCCTCATCTTCCAACTCCCCCATTGGGAGCCTGCCAGCCTGTTCCTTGAAACTCTTTCTTTTACCGCAGACACACTTACCTGGCCGTTCGCTTTCAGCGTAATCACGCTCATATTGGGGGTCATCTTAACTGCTGCCGCTCGTGAGAATTTTCCGGCCCCAATCCCCTGGGCCGCCATACTCGTTTTGGGAGGGTTGGGGTTGCTGGCCGTTCTGGCAGATAACCCGCTCTCGCTGCTCATGGTCTGGTCCGCGATCGACCTGACCGAACTGGTCGCTCAATTGCGTTCGGTGGACGGACCAGGCCCCAGCGAAAAAGTTGTGACTGCCTTCGCAACCCGCCTTGCAGGGATCGGCGTATTGTTATGGGCCAGCATGGTCAGCATCTCGACAGGTTCACCAATGAACTTCCAGGATGCTCCCTCGCAGGCCGGATTGTACCTGCTGCTCGCTGCGGGGCTACGCCTGGGCGTGCTCCCGTTACACTTACCCTACGCGTCCGAATCAGCCATCCGCCGTGGCTTCGGGAGCGCGCTGCGCCTGGTTTCTGCAGCCTCCAGCCTGATTCTGCTGGCACGCATTCCCACTGCCAGTGTCATCTCAGTTTTCACACCCTACCTGCTAATGGCTGCCACACTGGCAGCGATCTACGGTGGTTGGATGTGGTTACGCGCCCCTGACGAACTCACCGCCCGTCCATTCTGGTTGATCGGGCTGGCCTCCCTGGCGATGGCCTCGGCTTTGCGCGGTAATCCGGTCGGCGCTACGGCCTGGGGATGCGCCTTGCTGCTCTCAGGGGGGGCATTGTTCCTTTCATCCGCGCATCATATCTGGCTAAGCCGTGTTCTATGGATCGGGTTATGGGGCATAAGCGCCCTGCCCTTCTCGCTCACTTCTACAGGCTGGGAAAGCGGTATGGCATCCTTCTGGCCTGTCTGGCCGTTCCTGCTGCTTGCACAGGCCCTTCTATTGGCCGGATACTTACGACATGCCATCCGCCCAACCCTGCGTGTGAGTTACGAATCGCTCGATCGCGCTGCCCAGTATGTATATCCGGCGGGAATCGGCGTTTTACTTGGGTCAATGCTGCTCTTGGGATTTTGGGGTTGGCAAGGCGCTTTCCAGTTTGGTGCATGGTTGCCAGCCATAATCGCGGTTGTGCTGGGAGGAATTTCCGCCTGGCTGGCGCCGCGCTTGCGCATGCTGAACCCTATCCGCGCTCACTGGGTACGCCCTACGGCCACTGCTGCTACTACCTGGATGGACTGGTTCTTCCGCGGCCTCTGGGGGCTCTATCGATTGCTCGGCCGATTGAGCAATTCCTTCTCTGCCATTTTGGAAGGCGATGGTGGTTTTATGTGGACTCTGCTTTTTATGGTCCTCTTTATCTCCCTGATCCTACAGGCGGCGCCAAGCCCATGAACACTATAGCCTGGATCGTAGTAAGCTTTGTTTTGTTAACGTCTGTTGGATTACTCATCAGCCGCGACTGGCGTTTGGAGTTGGGTTTGCTAGGGCTACAATACGTGGGCGTATTCTGGTTGACATACCAGCACTGGCCGATCAGCATGGCGGCTATCAAAGTAGTGACCGGCTGGATGGCAATTGCTACCCTGGGGATAACACGGCTTAACCTAAAAGAATCTGATGATGAGAACAAACATTTCTGGCCGCAAGGTCGACTTTTCCGTTTATTTACTGCCGGAATCGTTACAGTGATCATTGTCACAGCAGCGCCCAGGGTTGAAGATATTGTCCCCGGTATCGGATTACCGGTTATCTCAGGCAGCTTGATTCTGATGGGACTGGGGATGCTGCATTTGGGGATGACTGCCCAACCCTTTCGCGTCATTCTCGGATTACTGACCGTTTTATCCGGTTTCGAGGCGCTCTACGCAGCGCTGGAGAGTTCCGTTCTGGTCGCTGCTATGTTGTCAGTTGTCAATCTGGGACTGGCGCTGGTCGGCGCATATCTTCTCACTGACCGCAAACCTGAGGAGGCCGCATGAGCGCCCCCCTCATCTGGATCATCCTCCCTGCAGCTCTGGCTATCCCGGCTATGCTTATTAACAACCAGCGCGTCTTATCCATTCTGGGCGGTAGTCTGGCAGTATTGCTGGCGCTCATTGCATATATCATTCCCATCGATCAGGCGCTCCAAATTGGCAATTTTTCCTTGAAAATAGCCCCCGCTATCGAAATCGTAGGCCGAAGATTGATTCTGGATTCCGCTGATGGTTCCCTGTTAGTGATCCTCTATGGCCTGGTTGCCATGTGGTTCTTCGGCGGCGAAGTAACCCGCACGGCCCACCGGCTTATACCTTATGGGCTCATGATCGCAGCACTGCTGGTTGCTTCAATAGCAGTAGAACCATTTTTGTACGCGGCCATTCTGATCGAGATTGCCGTCTTGCTGGCAGTCCCCCTGATGTTGCCACTTAACCAGGCCCCGGGCCCGGGAGTGATGCGTTTTTTAATCTACCAGACGCTGGGAATGCCGTTTATCTTATTTGCCGGGTGGTTGCTGGCTGGCGTGGAATCCAGTCCCGGCGACCTGACGTTGGCAGTTCAATCTGCGACCATTTTGGGATTGGGGTTTGCCTTTTTATTGGCCCTGTTCCCACTTTATACCTGGCTTCCAATGCTGGCTGAGGAAGTTTCTCCTTACACGCTCGGTTTTTTGTTCTGGGTACTTCCTACAACCACGATTATCTTCGGTATGGGCTTCCTGGACCGATACTCCTGGCTACGCACATCCGAACAACTTTCCCAAATTATGTCCGTGGGCGGTCTGTTGATGGTTGTCACAGGCGGGTTATGGTCAGCGTTTCAGCGGCATCTCGGCAGGCAAATGGCCTATGCGGTCATCGCCGAAACCGGGTTTAGCCTGCTGGCGTTCAGCCTTACCCAAGAAAAAGCGGTAGAAACTGTATTTTTGCTGATCATTCCCCGCTCCCTGGCATTGTTGGTATGGGCTATGTCGCTTACCCGGATGAAAGAGCATATTGAACCAATGCGTTTTGGCGCCGTACAGGGACTGGCGCGCACCTATCCAATCACGGCGGCCGGATTGGTCCTAGCACACTTCTCGGTAGCGGGTTTCCCACTGCTGGCCGGATTTCCCATCCGGTTGGCGCTCTGGGAGGGTCTGGCAAGCCAATCCTTAGGGGTGGCATTTTGGTTCCTCGTGGGTATCCTGGGATTGTTAACCGGTGCAACCCGTACGCTGGCCGTACTTGTGATGGCGCCGCAGGAAACTGGCTGGGAACTGAAAGAAAGCTGGAGCTCCGGAATCTTGATCGGGCTTGGCGTGATCGGTTTATTCATCCTGGGTATTTTTCCCCAGACATTTCGTTTTGTCCTTGTCAATCTACCAGCAATGTTTGAACATCTTGGCAAGTAACTATATAATGCCCCTGTTACAAATTGTGCTTCCTATATCGGCATAAGGCGTAATTTGTAACCGTGAAGGGTATAATCGCAAAAAACGCCCCATACCCTATTTTCCATTTCACTGGGAAGTGCTGTGAGAAGTAGTTACCCCAAAATTTCCAAAGAAATCTATTTTGGAGGCCTGCATGGATTTTGAACAAATCGTTAAACGCCTGGAATGGCTGGACGATGAACACCGTAAAGATAAAGCGGCGCTGAAGGCGTTCGAAGAGCGTATTGCATCTTACGATAATAACTTTAGCACGCTGAGAGAACAGATCAAAGATTTGACCAAAAAGGTATCCGAAATCGGACCCGTTAATGAACGCATAGATCAGTTCGATGAAGTCATATTGAAACAGCGTGTAGATGCAAAGAATGCGCTTGAGGAAGTGGAAAAGAAGCAGCAACTTCGTGAGAAGGAATTGGTTAAACGCCACCAGCAGGATCTGGAAGAGCTTAAAAAATCGCTTCCCAAGCTAGACCAATCCAAAGACATCACAGAGCTTAAGAAAATGATCAAGCAACGCGCAGATGAATATATCAAGCTGAATGTTGCAGTCACCGAACTCAAGCCCAAAATCGATGATGCCGTCCGAAAAAGTGAAGATGTTGCCACGTCTATCAAACTGATCGAAGAAAGCCGTAGACAGGATGTAAAACGCGTGGCTGATATACAGGGCGAAATTACGGCTGTCCGTAAACGGGTAGATGATTTCCGTCAAAGAACAGAACTGCAAAACGATAGTTTTCGAAACATCGAAAATCGATTTTCAGAACTGCTCAACTCAGAAACCGAGCGTAAACGGGCACAGGCTACCTTCCTTGATCAACAATCGCTCGCGCAAATAGAACGAGATAAGGCTTACAAAGAATGGCTTGAAAAAGTCGACACGTTCGAACACCAGACCGATACGTTAGATGCACAAACTCAGGCATTAGATGAGACATTACGCGCCGCCAAACGAGCTCAGGAAACCTACATCGAGCTTAACCAGAAACTCGAACGTCGCATTCACGAAATCACCGAAATGCAACGTCTGGGCGAAGAACGGTTGCGTCAAGAGTGGGTCACCTTTAAAGC
>JBAVJG010000516.1:0-13105 GCA_049687655.1 Anaerolineales bacterium
AACCACGGTCAATAGCAGGGCTGCAACTAAAAATGTGCGGAATAACTTTCTATTCATCGATATTTCTCCTCATTGTTTGATTTTCTTTGGTTGGTTTGGAATAGCTATTAGGAAAATTCGTCGATGGTCACCTCCTGTGATGGAAATTTTTCGGCTGAAAACAAAAGACTGCCGAAGTGAAAAACCTTCGGCAGTCTGGCGGTCTGTGTGCGGCAGATCCATGACTTTGCGCCCCCACTTCACAGTGGGTTAGCCTTTTCGGGGTTCAGTCACCACCATAATCATATGGCCCAACCATTAAAGGCATATGCGCTTAAATTCTAAAATTCCGCTCCAAAAGGAACGATTTAACCATGACGATGATTCACAGAAAAAGTTACGAATTAATGTCGATTGGCATCTGACGTAACTCTTATGTGACACTTTCATCTTACATCTTTTTTCTGAGCGATTCAAGCGTATTCAAACATTTCTTAGAAAAGGTATAATCTTCACTCATGTCCAAACGTTTACTGTTTTCGATTGTAATGGTAGTCGCCATCGTGGGCGGCTACTACCTGTACCGCATGGTTCGACCCGCCAGTGAACGGCTGCTACTGTTCCGCGCCTGGAGGAATGACCCGTCCGCGCACCCGGAATGGAAGCTGGCAGCCGGATCACGCTGCGGGGAGGCCCCGTTCATTTTCCCGACTGATGGCATGGTCGGCTTTCTATGGGACGATTCTTTCCGCCCCGGACACCGCCACCAGGGCCTGGACATTTTCGGTGCAGAAGACGTTGGCGTGACCCCGATTGTTGCAGCTTATCCCGGCTTCCTGACGCGCTTGCCAGACTGGAAATCGTCCGTCATCGTGCGCGTCCCATCCGACCCGTTGGAGCCCGGCCGCCAGATTTGGACTTACTATACCCATATGGCTACCAAAGAGGGAGTATCTTATATCTCTGATGAGTTCCCGCCCGGCACATTCGAGAAACCTATCGATGCGGGCACACTCCTGGGTTACCAGGGCAATTACTCCGGTGACCCCAATAACCCGACCGGCATCCACCTCCATTTTTCGATTGTAAAAGACGATGGACAAGGCAGTTTCCACAATGAATTGGAGATTAAAAATACCTATGACCCCTCTCCCTATCTCGGCCTGCGTGTGAACGCCAACGAGAATCCGGATACAGTTCCAGTGTGCGATAATGACTGATCTCAAAGGAAAAGTAGTTCTCATCACAGGCGCGGGCAAAGGCTCTGGCCGAAAGCTGGCCGAAGCGTTTGCGCAACATGGCGCAATCGTGGCGGCTAACGATATTTCTCCGATCAATGTTGAGGCTGTGGTTGAAGAGATTCAAGCAAAAGGCGGGGATGCCAGAGCCTACATTGACGATGTCGCCAAGAAGGTTGGGGCGCAGGCGCTGGTCAAAGGGGTGGAAGATGACCTCGGCCGTATCGACATTCTGGTCAACCACGCCGCCGTCGAACCGCACTCCCCGCTGCTCGAGATGGATGAGTGGGACTGGCACCGCACACTGGATGTCAACCTGACCGGTGCGTTCTTGATGATCCAGTCTGTGGGGCGCATAATGCGGGAACAAGGCGGGGGCGTGATCTTCAATCTTATAGCTCCCGTATCGGGGGTAACGGAAGCAGGCCGTGATGAAAGTCTGATGCGGGCAGCGTTCCGTGCCAGCATGGCCGGGTTGGACGCCCTCGGTCTACAGGCTGCACGCGAATTCGAGTCCTATGGCATTCGAGTCCACACCGTCACAACGGATACCGCCATCGAAACTATTTTAGACTTGTGCAGGAGTGTTTCATGAATCAATTGCTGGAATATCGCTCGAAACTTATCGATCATCTGGTCAGCACGGGAGATGAATTCTGCAGGTCCTGCCTGGGAATTGACGAACCGTTCAAAGCCACCGAAGAGGAAGGCTGGAACATGCATCAACTCGCAACCCACGCGCGCGATGTACAAAGAATGGTTTACGGCATGCGCATCCGCCGGACTGTGGATGAAGATAACCCCGAATTCCAGAGCTTCGACGCGGACGACTGGATGGCCGAACACTATGAACCGGACGAGCCGCTCGCTTCGGTTCTGGACGAGTTGTCTGCTTCCATTACGGAAACTGTTTCTATGCTTCGAGAACTACCCCCCGAAGCCTGGAGCCGCGAGTCCAGCCATGAAGTCTACGGGGAAGGCTTCACACTGCAAACCTGGGTCGAGCGTGGATTGGCGCATATCGAAGAACATCTGCAGACGGTACAGAAAGCGGCTTAAAGCAAATGGGAGTGACTAGCGTCACTCCCGAGTCATTTTAGCTAGCATGAAATTGCTCCCACTGTTGCTCCGGTGGCGAGACGCCGCCTTGAGCCAACGAACTCTCACCACAACGGGAACCACAGCCAGGAATTCACCCAGGCCAGGACCGGGGTGTAGATATCCAATCCAAACAATCCGATGATAATACCCACCAGCATGCCCGCCACGATATCGGAGGCATAATGCACACCCATCGCCACACGTGCCAACGATACCAATGGCGCCCAAATCCACAGGACAATCCCGGCCCAGGCGGGACCGAGCCCGGATGCCATGAGGGCGATCAAGAACGCGCGCGCAGCGTGCCCGGATGGAAACGAGTGCGGATCGGTGTTGCGATAAATGCTCCCCCATTCGCCCTCCGGCCTGCGACGGCGGATGATGAATTTGAGCGACATTACGATCACGGCCAGCACCGAAATGCTCCCAAACAACACGACAGCCCACTTCTTCCAGAACGAATCACCCGTAAAGACCCATAATAAAATCAACGCTAGACCCCAGAACCATGAGTCGCCGGAATGGGCGAAGAACACGGATATGCTGCGCAGCAAGCCAGGCTGCTCGGCAACACGCAATTGATAGGAAAGGCGAACGTCGAATTCTAAAATAGATCGTAGACTCATGCAGCTTTGACTCTGTTCGTTATGCTTTTTGGTATAGCTTTTCCATGTCTTCGCGCAGAAGCTCAAGCTGGTGGGGTTTGTCCACGTCCATGCCGGGTTCGGCATGCTCCCAAATGATGGGTAGTCCGGTGATACCGATCCGCTTGGTAACGGTAGCAACCAGATCGTCCAGCGTGATGCTGCGGGTGGCAACTTTTAGCAGGGTGCCGAATCCAATAGTCGCAGCCTGCTTAAGCGGGGATTTGCGGTTGCCGATCAATTCTTCCCACATCTCCAGATGATCGGGGTCGATTGCCATTCTCACATGGGTAATGTGCATATCAGCGCCGCATAGTTGCACATCCTTTAATTTAGTGTAGGTGCGGTTGGAGCCGGGATAGCGTGCTTCCATTACCTCGCGCGGGACGACGCTATAGTAAAGATCCTCTTTGGTTTCCATACAGGTCTTAATCAACCAATCCACCATTTCGCCGCTGATGCCGGGAATATCAGATGAAGAGATCAGCACGTATTCAGATTTGGGGTCGAGTTCGACCGATTTCTCCACCCCGGCGACGATATTTGCCAGCATACGTCCCTGGTTGGAGATGAAGTGCAATGGCTTCTTACAAGTGATTTCGCTTTTCGGAGAGAGCCCGATGATAATGACCTTATCCACCTGTTCGGCATCGCCGAGCGCATCCAGCACCCACTGGATCATGGGTTTCCCGGCTATATCGACCAGGGCTTTGGAATCGCCGTTTGTGTAGGAATATAAAGGGTCTTCAGGGAGCGGAATCCCGCCCGCGGTTACGATTGCGTTCATAATTACAATTCCCGGATTTTGGGCTTGATCCCTAATTCGTCGATAATCAGGTTGAGTTCTTCATTTGTCAAGGTGCGCCCTTTTCCTGCGGCTGCAACCAGCGCAGCTTCGAGCATATTGGTGCCGAAAGAGCGGCCATCCATCACTGGTGTGGTTGTTATTAGATATTTAACGCCACGCGCTTTCAGGAATTCCACATCACTTTCTGTTGTAGTGTTAGTGACGATTATTTTGCCTGCCATATCTTCTGGCATGTGGTTTTTTATATATAGCCAATCACCGGCGGTAACCGCATTTCCCTGATAATGCTTCTCATATTTTGGGGTTACCTCCAGTTGCTTTTCGCCCGTTGGGTAAAGCATACTGAGAGGCATTCTTCCCACGATAGGAAGCAAGACGCGTGCAACATTTTCCACCAGTTTGATTCCGCGCAAGGGGATGGGAATATCCAACCCAAACATCAGATCGCCAAAGACGCACTCATAGCCTGCGTTGATGAACGACATTGTCATCCCATAGCGGGTCATTCCTGCAACCAGGAAGGCCGTTTTGGGTTGAATCTGGTCCCCTATTTGTTCCTCTACGTATTGCATAACGCGGGCTTCTAAGGTGTCTTTAAGGCCGCCGCCGTCGACATAGGGGGTAATTTTGACATCTTGAACCAGTTTTACCGCTGCGTACAGGGGGTATTTCTTCCAAGGGGTGCCGACCCCTAGATCAATTCCGCCTACGCCGAAGGCATCCACTTTGCCGTCCAGATCGTGGAACATCTTTCGGGCTGCGACCTCATCGCCATCGGTACCGATGCGCTCGATGACGACACGTTCTCCTAAAAGATTTACTTCAACTTTTTTATCGCGTGTAGATGAACCAAGGCTGACACTAATTGCTCGTTTCATGCTTCCTCCTCCAGGTCGGGATGCTGTCAGTATACCCCCAAGTCAATATCCTGAGAATAATAGTTCTCCAGGTTTTATCGCTGTTCGTCCCGCCGACTATGGCGAGGTTGCTGTGCGAAGACACAAAAAAAGTCGGAGATTCCCAAAGCGACAGAATAATTTGTCAACCAAAAAATCGCCCGGTAGATGCCGGGCGATTACGTCAGTGATAATAAGCACTTACTCACCTGCTGACTTAAAGGTCACATCCACCGGCATACCCGGTTTGAGCTTGCCTTCCGGATTTTCTACCGATAGTTCCACTGCATACACTGTTGTCTGGCGTTCCTCTTTGGTCTGCACGTTGCGCGGGGTGTACTCGGCCTGGTCGGCGATGCGCGTGACCGTTGCAGTGAAGATCTCGTTCGGGAACGAGTCTACACTGAGTGAGGCCGTGTCTCCCAGGCTGACTTCGCCGTAGCGGTCTTCGGGCAGGTAGACCGTGACAGTCAGCTTGTCCAGTTTGGCAATGGTCATGGCTGTCATGCCCGCCTGGGCAACCTCACCGGGCTGCACGCTGCGCACCAAAATGACGCCATCTTGCGGGGCATGCACGACCAGTTTCTCCATCTGTGTTTCGACCTGTGAGAGTTGCGCCTGCACCTGTTTTACGGATGTCTGCGTAGCTTCCAGGTTGGCTCTGGCCTGCTCGACGGCCTGGGCTGCCAGGGCGACTTCGGGCGAGTCCTCGCCGGTCTGGAAGGCGCGCATGGTGTCCATGGCCGAGTCGTAACGCTCCTGAGCTACATAGACTCTGGCGCGTGCTTCGAGCAGGTCATCGGCATCGTCGCTGGTCAGTGCATCGTCATATTCCTGTTGCGCATCTTCGAGATCGATTTCGGCATCGTCCCGAGCGGTGTCGGCGGCATCCCTTAACTCTGAACTGGCGCCGCTGGTGCTGTCGTAAACATCTTCGGCATTTTGGAAAGCGATACGAGCGTCTGAAAGCTTGGCTTCTGCCTCTAAAAATGCCAGGCTATTAACCTGGTTTTCCACACTCTCCAGTTTTGCCAGTTCATTATCCAGGTCGGCTCTGGCCGCGTCAACTTCCGCTTGCGTGGCTTTGATCCGTTCGTCCCGGTTGAAATACCAGGTGGGCTGGTCGAACTCGCCCGGTTTGGACTCCGTCCAGATGTCAACGCGGGTGGCCTTCTCCGCCTCCAGCGCCGCGGACAGGGTCTGTTCGTATTGCAGTTGAGCCATGTCCAGAGCCTCCTGCGCAGACTGGACGTTGGCGTTGGCGGAATCCAGACTGGCCTCGAGAGTCCCCATCTCGGCCTGGAGCAGGCTGTCGTCCAGATAGAGAAGCGGATCGCCCGCTGTGACGGAATCCCCTTCCGCGACCAGCACCTCGACCACACGCCCGCTCATCTCAGGTGCGACGGCGATCTCAGTCGCTTCGATCTGACCCGAAGCCTGCAAGCCGGTATCCTGAGCAGGTCCGCAACTAGCGAGTAACAGGGTAAGAAGTAAAAAGGCAAGAAGTTTTTTCATGGCAATCTCCAAAAGTCTCCTCTCCCTAAAAGGGAGAGGGGTAGGGCGAGGGTCACGCTTTCATCGCAGAAATAAAGACATCTTCCAATGAAGGTTCGATAATATCGGCATGCTCGACACGGATATCCGCCCGGCGCAGTTCGCGCTCGATAGCACGTTGAAGTTTTTTCATGTCTGGTGCTACCACATGGACCAGCGAGCCATAAAGTTCAATCTCCTGGATGGGCAGGGAACCATCCCCTTGTGCCGCGCGCAGCACCTTGACCGCCTCCACCGCGTCGGACGGGGCGATCTCCAGCACCTGCCCGCGCATCATCTCTGCCTTGATCTCAGAGGGCGATCCGTAGGCGATGATTTTCCCACGCTGGATGAAGGCCAGGCGGTGACAGTGTTCGGCCTCGTCCATGTAATGTGTGGTGACGAAGACAGTGATGCCCTCGGCGATAAGCTTATAGAGCAGGCCCCAAAAGGCTCGCCGGGAAACAGGATCGACGCCCGCGGTTGGCTCGTCGAGAAAGAGCACTTCTGGTCGGTGCAGAATAGCTGCGCTGAGCGCCAACCTTTGACGCCAGCCGCCGGACAAGTCTTTGGTTTTGGCATGTTCGCGACCTTCCAACCCGGCCATTTCGAGCGCGTTTTGGATGCGTTCCTGTAACTCCGAGTTTTTCAGGCCATAGGCCCCCCCGTAGAAGTTCAGGTTTTGCAGCACGGTCAGGTCGTTGTACAGGCTGAAGCGCTGGGACATATACCCGACGCGTGGACGGATTTTGGCGGTATCACCGTCCACTTTCATCCCCAGCACATCCACTTCGCCCGAGGTAGGTTTCATCAACCCCAACATCATGCGGATGCTGGTGGTCTTGCCAGAGCCGTTCGGGCCCAGGAAGCCGAAGATCTCGCCCCGATGAACTTCGAAGTTGACAGCATCCACAGCGGTGAAATCGCCGAAGCGTTTGGTGAGGGAGTTTGCGATAATTGCGGGTTGAGTTTCCATAAACTTTTTTGCCACTGAGACACAGAGTTTTTATAAATACTCTTTTCTCTGTGTCGTCCGTGCCTTTGTGGCTAATTCCTAATCGAGGGCTCTTCGTACAAATCTTAGCGAGAAGGTGCCGATCACCAGTCCCAAACCTACCAGCCACACCAGGTTGGGCCACAGCACGTCCAGGCCGGCGCCTTTGAGCAGGATGCCGCGCAGGATGGTCAGCCAGTGATGGGCGGGGATGATGTTGGCGAACCACTGCAGGACCTGCGGCATTCCTTCCACAGGGGCAGCATAACCGGTGAACATGAAGTCCACCATGCCGACCAGCAGCACCAACAGGAAGGCCTGGTGTTGGGTGCGTGACATGACTGAGATCACCAGCCCTTTGCCAAGTTCAACCATTAGATAGCCAAAAGCCAAGACCAGCAACAACGGCAACGATCCGCGCACAGGGACGTCGAAGGCGAAGTGCACCATGGTCAGCATCAACAAGAAGTCGGCAAAGCCAACGATAATGACCGGGATGGACTTGCCAATGATGATTTCCATGGAGGAGAAGGGCATGACCAGCAACTGTTCTAAAGTGCCCAGTTCACGTTCACGCGAAAAGGCCAGCGCCGCAAAGAGCAGCACGGTGAACTCCAGCATAAGTCCCAACTCGGCGGGGGTGGTATAGAGCGCTTCACTCAGGTCCTCGTTGAACCATACCCGCAGACTGGGATCGAACCCGGCAAATTCTTCGGGAGGCAGGCCTAAGCGTTGGATCGTGATGCGCTGTCCCAAATCCTGTGCCAGCCCCTCGACCGCGCGTTTGGCCGCGATGGCAGGCGTGCTCTCCGCTCCGTTCAGAATCACGACCAGAGTCGGCCTGCCAGTGGGGGAAGCCATCTGCTCGTCGAAATCCGGCGGGATGACAACAGCCGCGTTGATCTGGCCGCGGTTGAGCGCATCTTCGATGGTCGGCATGTCGCCTACGTACTCCGGCTGGCTGAACGTGCCGGTATTCTCGAGGGCAACAACGATTTCCCGACTGGCCGCGCTATGATCGTGATCCAGCACCATGATGGGTAAATTGTTGATAGGACGAGACGTCGCCCAGCCAACCAGCAGTAATTCGAGCGCGCCGCCGATCAGCATAAAGGCCGGCAGCCACCAGTCATTTCGCAGGTGGATGAATTCTTTGATAACGAGTGACCAGATTCTTCTCAGCATCGTTTACCTTGATTCACCACAGACACCTGCACTTGCGTCAGGTGCAAGTGTGAACGCAGATAAATTGGATAATGTTGATGAACCCGATGTTCATCAAACAGAAAGAGTTCATCCGTGTTTATCTGTGGTTTATTCATTCAACCTAACTTCTTCTTGAAAAACAAGGCTGCCACCAGCGTGAAGGCCACGCCCAGTACCACCAACATGACCGCGTTCGGCCACAGCACCTCCAGTCCAACGCCTGGCAGGAACATTCCGCGCGTGATGACCGCGTAATGCGTGCCCGGCAGGAACAAAGATTCCAGGCGGGCTTCCTCCGGCATCGACGCCAATGGGAAAAAGATGCCCGTCAGGAAGAAGCCAGGGAAGAAGATCACCAAAAAAGATAGCGCCAGCGCCGCCGCCTGCGTGCGCATGAAAACGCCCACGATCATGCCCATGCTCAACACCGCGAACATGAACAGCGCCGATAGTCCGAAGAACAGCGGATAATTGCCATTGAATGAAATCCCGAACCAGGCGATTGCCAGCAGCGGCATCACCAGCACATTGAACAATCCCACTACGATGTAGGGGAGGATCTTCCCGATCAGCAACTCACCCCGTCCGATGGGCGTGGCCAGCAACTGCTCCAGCGTGCCGTGCTCGCGCTCGTGCGCCAGCGTTAGCGCCACCGACAGGGCCGGGAAGCCCAGCACCATCGAGATCAGGCCTGGGATGATATCGTTGCGCGGTTTCAGGCTGGGGTTGAACCAGGTGCGGATACGTAAATCGACAGGTTGGAGCGTGTCCACCGAAAAGCCTTGCGCCGCCAACTGCCCGGCCAGCGCCGTACTGACGAACTCCTCCGCCCGGTTGGCGATGTGTTCTACCGCGAACCCGCCGCTCTCCGGCTCCGTTCCGTCAATGATGACCTGCATCGGCATGCCTTTCAAAGCCTGCACGTCCGCCGCGAAGCGCGGCGAAATCACCAGCGCCGCCTTGATCTCGCCGCGCATCAACATCGCCTCGATCTCGGCCATGCTCTCAGCGTTGGCGTACAGGTCCAAATCCTGCCCGGCTGTGATTTGCTGGACGAACGCCTGCGAGGTCTGGCTCTTGTCCAGGTCGAGCACCGCCAGCGGCACGTGCTTCAAGTCCACGGTCAGCGCGTAGGCCATCAACAACAGCAGCAGCGTTGGTGTAAAGAACACCAGAACCAGTGTGCTGCGGTCGCGCAGGATGTGCTGGGATTCCTTGCGGGTCACTGCCCAGATATGACGAAGAGACACTATTCCTCCATCCTGCGAATTAACGAGATGAACGCTTCTTCCATGCGGACCGGCGCGAGGCGTACGCTGCGATACTTGATCTTGGACTTCTTCAATGCGCGCTCGACCTCACGCATACGTTTCTTTCCATCATCGACCAACAGGTTGACCGATTCGCCATAGGTCTGCGCTTCATGGACTCCCTTCAGGTCTGCTACCGTTTCCAGGGCCGCCTGCCAGTCCTCGGCCTGCACCTCGATCACCTCCCCCTCCAGCCGACTCCTGATATTCTGCGGTGTATCGCACTCGACCAGCTTACCCGCATACATCAATCCGACCATCGAACAGCGGTCAGCCTCGTCCATGTAGGGCGTGCTGACGAGGATGGTTGTGCCCTGTACGTGCAACTCGGTCAGGATGTTCCAGAACTCACGCCGTGAAACCGGGTCCACGCCGGTGGTGGGCTCGTCCAGGAGCAGGATTTCGGGTTGGTGGATGAGCGTGCAGGCCAGCGCCAGTTTCTTCTGCATCCCGCCGGAAAGCTTAGCCGCCCGGCGCTGGGTGAACTCCGTCAGCCCGGCAAACTCCAGCAGACGCTCGGTGCGCTCGCGTTGTTCTTGCTTCGAGACATCGAACAACTCGGCAAAGAATTGTAAATTCTCCAGCACCGAGAGTTCGCCGTACAGGCTGAATTGCTGCGCCATGTAACCTACGTGCGGCTTGATAGACTCAGCCTGCGACTTGAGATCGTAGCCCAAAATGGTGGCTTCCCCCTCGGTCACGTTCAGAAGACCAGCCAGCAGACGCAGCGTGGTGGTCTTGCCTGCGCCATCGGGACCAACCAGCCCAAATAGTTCACCGGGCGCGATCGACAGGGTCAACTCGCCCACAGCGGTAACAGACTTGTAGTCCCGTGTGAGGCGGTCGGTCTCGATAATGGCAGAAGTTGTCATAGTCATCTATCCAAGCTGATGGGTGCTGCAATCAGCACTTCCGAGGCAATGCCCCAAGCCACCACAACAGTCTGAAATCGAATTTGCCAGAGGGTATCTGACAGGAGTTCTGTCAGTTTCATGGGTCGGCATCCGCCTACAATGGAGGGTTTCTGCGAGAAAATCCATTGCCAGGCATCCATTACAAAGCGGGAAATGGGGGTCGTGCCCGGTGTGATGCTGACCAGGCAGAACAAGCCGCCTGCTTGAAGGATACGATGCGCCTCTGCGAGCACTTTTTTAGCTGAAGTTTGCGGAAGTAAATCGAACACATAAGTAGAGACAAAACGATCAATCGAATTGTCGCCAACCGGAATATCAACATTCGTGGACGATAAGGTAACCATCGCGCGTGGCCCAAAAGATTTCAGGCGCTCTGCTGCCAGTTGGATCATCGTGGAACTAATATCAGTCCCTTGATAAATGCCGTCCGGTGGGAGGTATTCACTGAGGAGTTCCCGTGCGAAACGGCCTGTACCGCAACCAAATTCGAAGACCGAGGATGCTCGATCAAAATGGCTGTTGTCAATTAGCGATTTGATCGCGGGACCTTCATAGAAGGTCTGGCTATCCTGCTTTGCGCCAAAGCTGTCGTAATATGATCTGGTCTTTTCGAGGGTCAGCGTTCGCATTTCAGCGGATCACCTATTTCTTCGCCGCACGGATGATCCACAGCACGATCAGCGCGCCGATAGCCGGTTCCAGCGCTACGCCCAGGTTACGCAGCCCCTCACTGAATCCCATGGCAGGGATGACGAACCAGTCGATCAGGCCGACGACGACCGCTGTGATCACTGCCGCGATATAGTCGCCCTGCACGCCAATAGGGCGGTTGTCCTTCCAGATGAAACCAGCTACCCAGCCCATCAGCAGGCCAACGACGATCATTGCGAGGACAAGGATTACGATTTCCATGACATTCTCCTTTTCTCTTACGCTTGAGTCTCAGGGTGAAATGCCACCATCGGCATCTTCTCTGCAAGACGTTCCGGAGCATGGCTGCCGGGTTTCATGCGCTCACCCAGGAACATGCCGCTCAACTCGTTGAAAGCGATCTGGTGGTCGCGCGCATAGGTTTCCAGAATGGGAACGGCTTTCTCCACAGGGATAAACTCTGCTTCCGAGTGGAATGTGCGCCCACCTGTGTGGATGGTGACCAGTGGGTATTTGCGGATGTTCTGGTACCAGTCCGATTTTTCTCCCCAACCTGAAACGACGAAGTATGTATCCGTATCTTTGTCGTGTTGTACGACTTCTATCACAGTCTGACGCGCCAGTCCGCTTTTTCTGCCGGTATGGGTCAACATCAGGAAGCGGTTCCCCAGCAGCCAACCGAGATGAGCCCGGTACAGCCAGATAGGCAAGCGCAGTCCAAAGCGCAAAGCCTTTCCGGGTGGGTGGTCAACAATTGATTTGCTCATGATTTTTCTCTTTCAACCTGTACGCCTTCGAGGAGTAGTTTCATCCCCGAGCGGAGATGTTTTTCAGGTTCGACCAACGAACTGTCGTATACCCACAACAAGAGCGTGCCTTCCAGAATGGCGCCCATTGCAATCGCAATTTCTTGCGCATCAGCAGGACGGAATTCGCCTGAGTCGATGCCGTGTTGTATGACGGGGACGAGCAAGTCCATGTAGTAATTGAGATAGGCTTTGAAGGTCTTTTGGACGAGTTTGTTGCGGAAGGCCAACCCCATGAATTCATACGTGATCGGCAGCAGGCGCATCATGATCTTGATGTCTTTTGTAGTGGTCTCGACGAAGACCCAGATGGCATCCGTGGCGCTCATGCTGGTGAGATCTAAATTTTCAAAGGCCTTGAATTCACGCTGGAAGATACGGTCGAGGATGGCGATAATGAGGTCGTCTTTGCTTTTGTAATAAAGGTATAGTGTGCCTTTGCTCAAGCCGGTTTCCTCGGCGATGTCGTCCATGCGCGCATCGCTGAAGCCCTTTTGAGCAAAGACATCCTCGGCTGCGTTCATAATTTGATCTTTACGCTCTTCGCTGACGTCGGGTCGGGGGGACATGTTTTTTTATTTTCCTAAAATAACTGACTGGTCAGTCATTTATAGTATAGCAAAGAAATCGCGTTTGTCAAGCCCCCATTTTTGTAACTGGAGTCCAAAGTCTCTGACTTTGGCGATATACCCTGTGCCACTCATCGTCAGGTCCCCTTCGGGAGATGATAAGGCGTTTGGCTCCCTACCATTCCCAATCAAAAAGCTCCTCCGGATAAATTTCCGAAGGAGCTTTGCATTCTAACGTTTTCAGGCTTTCGCCAGCAACTCATCCAACACTTTCTTCGACTTCTCATCGACCACCGCATGTTGGCTGCCACCGTGGCTATCCATAGTCACCACGACCGGGAAATCCACCACATCGATCACCCACATGGCTTCGGGCACGCCGAAGTCCAGCTTGTAGACGCCCAGCACCTTTTGCACGGACTGGGCAATGTACGAGGCCGCCCCGCCGATGGCGTG
>JBAVJG010000517.1:0-1720 GCA_049687655.1 Anaerolineales bacterium
ACAGGTGTAGATAACAAGTTTTGCGATCATAGCCTAACTATACTACTTATCACTTCATTTTGACCACTACCAATAATATTTGTTAGAAGTGATATTTTTTCTTTTATTATGAAAGACGCTCGAGAAAGAGACAAGCTGATTCATAGACGCCTAGAGTGGACAGATCACTTACTTTTACAACGTGTTATAGAGGAGCGATTTCTTGAATCATCTGAAAGAACATTGACTCGGGAACAAGTATGGGAAAATTATTTTACAAAAAGTGTGAATGGAATCCGAACCAGAGACTATCTTGTAAGTCGTGTTATTCCTCGTCCCCGAGACCTAATTTATTTGTGCCGATCTGCATTAGCACATGCAGTTAATCACGGACATTCTTGCATCGAAGAGGAAGATATTTTTTTAGCCGAAAAGCAATACTCTCAATATGTTTTCAACTCTGTTGAAGCAGATGACCTGCCTCGGAATTTATACCCAAGTAAAATGAGAGTCGAGCGCTCGAAAAAGGAGCAACTCTCTGATGAAACGACGCAAACCCGAACAAATTGTAGCTATCCTGCACCAAACTGACGAGGCTTTGGCGCAAGGCAAAACTATCGAAGACATCTGCCGGGAGCAAGGGATTAGCCCGGCAACCTACCACCGCTGGAAGCAAAAGTATGGTGGTTTGAGCATTCAGGATGCCAAACGTCTTAAGGAATTGGAGTTGGAGAATGCCAAATTGAAACGTCTACTGGCAGAATCGATGCTCGCTAACGATGCCTTGCGTGAATTTATTTCAAAAAAAG
Source organism: Anaerolineales bacterium (assembly GCA_049687655.1). GTDB lineage: Bacteria > Chloroflexota > Anaerolineae > Anaerolineales > Villigracilaceae > JAABUE01. Next base: position 789 of record JBAVJG010000517.1, read on the forward strand.
TATGACGGCAGCCGAGCGACATCTCCTGATCGATGAAATGGAAAACAAAGGTTTATCCAGGCGTTCGGCTTGCCGTTGGTCAGGCTATTCGAGAGCGGTAGGTCGGTATCGGTTACATCGTCCGACGCAAGAAGATCAGTGGCTGGAGCAGATGCGTAAAGCCACCAAGGCGAACCCTCGCTATGGATATCGACGAATCGCCATCGTAAGTGGGCTTGGTTTTGGGCGTTGTTGGCGGCTTTGGAGAAAGCATAACTTCAAATTAGCCGCACAACGTCCCCGCAAACGGCGAAAACAAGACAAGCTTGTTCTCCAACCACAACAAGCTGAGTATCCAAATCACGTCTGGACCTATGACATCTTATTTGATCGGCTTGCGGATGGAAAGCAATTCAAGACTTTGAGCATCCTGGACGAGTTCACCCGTGAATGCCTGGGTATTCTTGTGTCGCACTCCATCCTTGCACAGCAGGTGATTGCTTTGCTAACCACTACCCTAAAAAACCGATCTGCGCCTGCCTTCCTGCGTTCAGATAATGGCAGTGAATTCACCGCACAATCTGTCCAAACCTGGCTGGAACAAAACAATGTTGGCCCTGTTTTCATTCCTCCGGGACAACCCTGGAAGAATGGTTACATCGAAAGTTTTCACGACAAGTTCCGTGACGAGTGCCTGCAACGCGAGTGGTTTCAGTCTCTTTTGGAAGCGCAAGTCGTCGTTGAAGCTTGGCGATTGCACTATAATACTCAACGGCCACACAGTTCGCTGGCCTACCAAACCCCGGCGGCTTTTGCCGCCAAATGCCCATATCAACCTGCTCTGACTCTCATTCCAGTTGGGCATAAAATTTGAAGCATGTCACATAATAAACAACTGAGTTAAATGTCCCAAAGATTATTGCTATCCAAAACCAAAACCGATAGCTTAATGG
>JBAVJG010000518.1:0-9777 GCA_049687655.1 Anaerolineales bacterium
AGTCGTACAGATTGCCGCGGGCGGGATGTTCACCTGTGCGCTTACCGTGAATGGAAAGCTGTACTGCTGGGGCAACGGTTCAAATGGTCGTTTCTGCGACAGTTCAATGGAAGTCAATCCAGCTCCGGTTTTGGTGGAGGGATTTGACCAGAAGATCGATCTGATTGTCGCCGCCGATTTTCATTTGTCCGTACGTACGACCTCCGGCGAAATTCTCTGCTGGGGTTCCCTTTCGAGCGATCGAGAATTTACCAGCCGCACGCCCTTTGTGGTGGAAGGATTGACCGGAACTGTTGTACAGATGGCCGCAGGCGGAGGGTATACCTGTGCCTTGACCACTGCTGATGGGGTCAAGTGTTGGGGAGATAACTATTTCGGTCAGTTGGGGAATGGGACGGATCTGGGCAGTTGGGAGCCTGTGGATGCTATCGGGGCAACCGACAACGTTTTGAGAATCGCTTCCGGTTCCGGACACGTGTGTGCTCTCATGATAGAGGGCGACGTGCACTGTTGGGGTGACTGCTCCTTCGGACAATGTGGTGACAGCAGTCTCCAATGGAACTGGAGTACGTATACAAATCAGAAATACTATTTTTCGATTGACTACCCTCCTGGGTGGAACGTGTTGGAAGTGCCTAACTCGGATTACCCGGCTGAGTTCGACCAGGTGTGGTTTGCAAGGACAAGTTTTCCACCATCACAAACGGATGCAAGGCCAGATATTGCGCTTTGGATTACCCAGGATGATCCTACCCCGAAATGGGATGCACGCTTCTTTGAGGATTACAAGAGGGAAGTGGTTTGGCTTGGGAATGTATCCGCCTTGAGAATTTCAGGAACGAACAAAGAAAGCCTTCAAGATGAATTGGTCATCATTGTACAGACAGGAAACTATTTCATTCAGGCTATGCCCATTCAAAGCCCTGAGTCGTTACGGTATTTCGACCAGGTCATGTACACACTTAATGTCAATTGGGACATGGTTACTGTTCCCGCAGTTGTCCCATGACAAATGCCAGTCATAAAAAATATCGTGTTTTTTGTAAGGAGAAATCACATGGAAGCATTAGGAATAAACTGGGGCATTCTCATAATAAATTTGCTCATCGTTGGCGGTTGGCCACTTTTTAGCATCATTGCACTGTTCGGTTTGCGTCGCAGCCGTCTTACAGGAACGAGTCAGGCTCTTTGGGCCTTCCTTGTAGTTGTTGTTCCAGTTTTGGGGGCTTTAGCATTTTTGATTGTGAGACCAGGTGAAAATGATCAAACCTGATCGTCTGAGTACCAGATAAAGTTGAAGGCTAGATACCTAGTGTAGTTATTTCAGAAAGGAATTCAAATGTCTGCCACGATAAATATCATCGATTCCGTCTATAGTATGGCCCTATTTTTGATCCTTTTGCCAGCACTTTGGGTTGCTGGAAAAATCATCTTGTCACAAATACCAGTGCTTCAAGGTTCTCAAGATGAATCGATATCGCCGATAAGACGTGAGGTTTTGATTTTGTACTGGATTGTCCTTGCAGGGTTATTTATACTGCCTCTGACGGACCTGCTGGGGTTGGGTTATCTTCTCCTTGGAACATTTTTACCGGACGTATACAATAGTGAAGTGACTGGGATGACAACAATGTGGGGAAGCGTGTCATGGTCCCTGTATGCTGGAACACAATTCCTGTTTACTTCGCTGGTGTACGGTTTCCTCCTGTTTCATCTCCGCAAAATCGGCCAGGGAATTGTTTTACCTTATTTGGGAGAGATTCGGATGTCTAAAATTCAAAGAATCTTCCTCATTTTTGGGATAGCCGGATTGGCGAACCAACTGATTAACACAACAGTATCAAGAGTTATCTGGCTACATGTACCGTTCATAACTGGTCAGATTAGTCAGGGAGCGGTCGGAATAACAATCAGTTGGCTGTTGGCGCTGCTTCTCTTAGCGTTGGTTTACCTGGTGATCAATGACAGGTTGTCGTCCAAAGAAAATGAGCAATCCCTATAGATTTACTGTAGCTTGCGATGACAACTTTAAAGGAAAAAATTGTGAGAGGAAACTTGTCACAATCTGGTTGTTCATGCCGGTCGATGCATGACAAAAACGAGGTTTATTATGAGAACGATTGATATTCGCGAATCACGACTATCTGGCCCCGTAGCAGTAGTTATCATTCTTGGGTTGTTCTACTGGTTGGACAACGTCCAGATTACCTGGCGCAGGCAGGCTGTCCAAACATTCACCATGAAGTCTTACTTCTACTTTTCGGGTGCGATTTTGATACTCTTTGCCATTCTGATTATCTTTCTAACGTGGTTTCTGTTTGTATATTCCCGTTCATCGTGGATAACATCTATCTTCTGCTTGTTTACCGGTACTTTTATTCTGGGACTTCTTTTCTCAAATTTTTCAGCGAATCCGGTGTTGCAATCGATTTTGAACCTCGATCCATTGACAAGACTTTGGTATGTGATTTTGAGTCGCGGCTTTGAATCAATGACCTTGCAAGCTGGAGCTTTTGTCTTTGTCATAGGGCTGGCTGGTTTGGTTCGCAAAATTCGGGAAACAACTTCGCACGATAATGGAACAAATTTATTAACTTGGCTGTCTTAAATACATATTTGATTGAGCAAAAAACGATGTACTACTACCTGTCGTCTGAACAACGCCGGCTAATTTTATGTGGCTTGGCAGAAAACTTTTTGGAGGAACCATGTCGTACACTAGTCGACTTTCACTGACAATAATCATTTTGTCGATCGTTGTTCTGTCCTGCGCCTTGCCTGCTATCACATTACAGGATTCGGGGGCTATCAGCACTGCGGCTGCGCAAACTGTGGTCGCCGGGTTGACCCAGGTAGCTGCCTCAGTTGAAGCTTTCCCCACCTTACAACAACCGACGCTCACGTTTACACCTGAACCACCAACCTTGACACCTACATTCACTGAAACACCAACCCAAACACTGACCGCAACACCGATATTCACTTCCACACCGATATTTACCTTCACGCCAATCGTTCCGCAGATCAGCGTCTCTGTGCCCACAAACTGTCGTATTGGTCCCGGGAAGGTTTATCGGATGGTGGGAGCCTTACTGGTTGGTGAGACCGCTCAGATCTATGGCCGTGATCCAACAGGCGGGTACTGGTACATACGCAATCCGGACTCGAGCAGCGGGTATTGTTGGGTATGGGGTGAATATGCTACTGTTATTGGAAATGTTGCCTTACTGCCAGTTTACACGCCTCCCCCTACCCCCACACCCACATTTACGCCGACGCCTTCACCTGATTTCGTAGCCGCTTACACCAGTCTGGATACCTGCGTCGGGTGGTGGGTAGAGCTCAGGTTACAGAATACCGGTTCTATCCCCTTCAAATCGATTGGTTTGACAGTGAGAGATACGGTCACGGATGTGGTGCTGGCCAGCTTCACAAATAACTTTACCAACATTGACGGCTGCCTTTCTTCGAATACAACGGACACGCTCAGTGTAGATAATAAGCGCATCGTCAGCGCTCCCGCTTTCAACTATGATCCAAGCGGCCACAAGATCCGAACCACGATCATCTTATGTTCTGATGTTGATCAGAGCGGAACTTGTGTGACAAAAACAATCAATTTCATACCCTGAACCATGGACAGGAACATCAGAATGGCTACTTATAAAGAGATTATCCCGTTCAGCACACGTAATCAAACTTTCATGAGGGTACTGATTGGGAATTCATTTGAGATTGACAGGCTATTTGGAAGTTTGCATAACCCCTCAATTTTTCCCTCATTTGAAGGCGCGCCCGTACCAGGCGGCTCTTTACGGTTCCAAGCGGAAGGTTCAATGCCTGGGCGGCCTCATTGTAATCAAATCCATTTATATCTATGAGAGTGAGGACAGTGCGATATACCTCCGGCAATCCATCCAACATGCGGTATATATGTTCAGTCTCATCATTCTGTTCCACAATAGCCTGGACGGAAGCGGATGGGTCGGCCAGCCAGGCCGGAGATTCGATCTCGTCCCCATCATCATTCTCAGGAAGCAAGGACTGGATGGGATGCCGTTGAGATCGTCGCAACAGGTCGTAGGCTGTGTTGGTCACGATCCTGAGAATCCAGGCGCGGAAAGAACCGCCTCGGAACCGGCCAATCGCTTGAAAGGCCTTGATGAAACTTTCCTGCGTCACATCCTCGGCCAGGTCGCGGTCATTGAGCATAGCCCAGGCATGGTGAAACACCATATCCTGATAGGTCAAAACCAGATGATTGAAAGCCTCCAAATCGCCTTTCGATGCCTTGGCGATCAAAGCCTCTTCAGAATTTTGATCAGACTGAACTTCAAAACTCATACCAACCTCATTGATACAAATAAAGTTTCCATAGGTAACCATATCTATACTTTAGCTTTTTTAGATAAAAATTGGTGTCAATCACCCTCACAAACCAGTGGACAAAAAATAGTACACTAACCTTTATTGGTAGGACTTACGCAGCACGCCCCCTTATTTTTGGGGTTCTCTCATTCAACTGCGTAACTCCTACTTGTCTAACTTGAAAGGGTAACCCTCTATGATGGACTACTCATTTGGAAACTGGATCAAACGCCGTCGCAAGGCGCTCGACCTGACCCAGCAGGAACTTGCCCAACGCGTGGGATGCTCCCTTTCGTTAATCTTCAAAATTGAATCGGACGAACGCCGGCCCTCGCGTCAGATCGCTGAATTATTACTCGAGCATCTGGAAATTCCTCCCGACCAGCGTGACCTGTTCTTGAAAGTGGCACGGCAGGAGAAAAGCACCACAAATCTGGAGACGATCCCGCCTCTCTCCACGCTTGAGCCTGTTTCTGCCCCCAGGCAGAATCCCGGCAATTTGCCCCTTTCCCCCACCCCGCTCATTGGGCGTGAAAACGAGATTCGCTTCATCACAAGGCAACTGCTTGACCCGGCCTGCCGCCTGCTCACACTGACTGGTCCGGGCGGTGTTGGTAAGACCCGCCTGGCCATTGCAGCGGGACGTCAGCTTGAACCTCGTTTCGCAGACGGCGTTACCTTCATATCATTGGCTGGTATCAGTATGAACGAGTCCATCATCCCGGCGATTGCTGATGCGCTTGGATTAGCCTTCTCTGGTCCAGCCGAACAGATCGTGCAGGTTACTACCTTTCTTCGCACAAAAGAAATTCTCCTCGTGGTCGATAACTTGGAACACCTGCTCGAATGTGGGAGCCTGTTAGGCGAGATTCTCCAGCAGACCCAAAATGTCAAGATGCTGCTCACCTCGCGCGAGCAGTTACACCTGCAATGGGAATGGCTCTTCGAAGTCCAGGGGTTACCCATCCCTGATGAAGCGGATGTGAACCTCGATAGCAATAGCGCCGTCATGTTATTCACCCAGCGAGCCCTTCAGGCTTTACAAGATTTTTCTTTGGACGCGGAAGATTCGGCTGCTATCATCCACATTTGTAAACTGGTCGGCGGGTTGCCGCTTGCCATCGAACTGGCTGCCTCCTGGGTACGGATACTCTCCTGCCATGAAATCGCGGCAGAACTGGAACGCAATCTCGATATACTGGAAACAAAAAAACTGGATGTCCCCGTTCGCCACCGTTCTCTAAAGTCCGTTTTCGAGCATTCCTGGAAATTGCTGACTGAGGAAGAACGCCTCGCGCTGATGCGGTTATCCGTATTTCAGGGCGGATTCACCCGCGAAGCAGCCTTCGCTACGGCGAATACATCCCTCTCCATGCTCTCCTCCCTGATGGATAAATCTCTACTGCGTTATAGCAAAACTCTGGACCGCTACGATCTGCATGAGTTGATCCGCCAATATACATTTGCCCAACTCCAGTCCGACCCAGGGGAAGAAGCGCGTGCATCTGAGAAACACGCCCTGTATTACGCCAATTGGATTGCCGCCCTGGAAAGTCCGTTCAAAAACGCACAGCAGGCCCAAACTTCGCAGTTGATTCGTTCGGAAACTTCCAACTGGCTTTCCGGTTGGTATTGGGCGATGGAAAATCAACGGCTGGACATTTTGAGAAAAATGTCTCCGTGCCTGAACTGGTATTTCGAAGTGCATGGTTATTACGATGAGGCGCTCTCCGCCTTTAAAACCGCTCTGGAGTGCTTTCGTACATCTGGCGCGCCCGGCAGTCTTAGAAACGCTGAAGAAAAATCTGCTTTTGCCAGTCTGCTAGACCAGGTGGGATGGTTTGAGTTTCGTAAAGGGAATATGGAGCAGGGAACTGCTCTCCTTGCGGAAAGCCTGGAACTTGCCCGCGAATATAATGACCCGGAAGTTCTTTACTACATCTACGGGAACTGGGGCTATCTTTCCCTGATGAAAGGGGATATTTCAGAAGCAGAGAAACTTACAACCGAAAGTCTCAATCACAGCAAAACACTCACCCCCTGGCATACTGCTATCCCCATCAGCGTGCTTGGCATCGTTGCCTACCAACAGGGCAAGTTGACCGAAGCCTATCAACAGTTGACCGAGAGCCTGGAGATCTGGCGCTCCGTAGGCGACCCGCGCGGGCTGGTTTTTTGTATGTTGTATCTGGGGATGACAGCCTTTGCTCTGAACGATCTTTCGACCACCAGATCCATTCTTGAAGAAAGCAACGGGATTGCAGAAGCCAATATGGATCGCTGGGCGCATGCCTTCGGCCTGGATATGCTTGGAATGGTGTCATTGTCTCAAGGTCAAAATGAAGAAGCGCTGGCGCATTTCAAGCAAAGTCTCGCGCTCTCGAAGGAAATCGGCGATCAATTGAACGGTTCGCAAACTACTATTCACCTGGGGCAGGCGTATTCCGCACTCGGATGCGATGAGGAGGCAAAACGCCTGTATCTGGAGGCCTATACCAACGCGCAACAAGCCAGATGGAGGCTCATTATCATGAATGCGCTGCTCTTCTTCACAGACATACACAATGGGCTATCCGCGGAAACAAAACTGGGGGTGGCATTGTCCGTTCTCTCGCACCCTGCCGTCACACCATACCTGCGGTCACGTAGTGAACAAATGCGTGACAAGATGACCTCCTCGCTTGCAGCAGGTCAGGTCGAAGCGGCAGAAAAGCTTGCAAAGGATAAGAGACTCGAAGACTGGGCACAGGAAATTCTGAAATAAGCGGATGAGCGGATTTGCGTCAGTGCCCTTCCACATACAGATAAAAATCGATTGCATGGTCACGATCATCGACTGCTTCTCCTTGATTTTCGATTCTTTCGATATGGAAAAATCCCCATGTTTTTCGTTCTGGGACACGCTCATGCGGCGCAAAAATGGACAGATGGATATGCCCGTTTGTTGATGCAGCATTCAGATGCAAGGCGCGCGCGACAGAATCCTGCACAGATTCCAGTACTCTATTCGAGAAATCCGTTGACAGGTCGAGTGGACTGAGCAACTCCATCAGCCAGGGTTGGAATGCCAAATCAACATCAGAACTGACCAACAGGTCGAGCTCTCCCAGAAGTTGCCATTCGGTGTCTGGAGTATTTTTGTAAGCTAGATCTATTTGTTTCATATGATATACCAGAGTCTAATCAAGGTTGTAGGTGACAGTCACATTTTTGGAATAATTCGAGCTATATGTGACTGTCATCTGATTGAATATTATTCTTTCTGGCTGACGGGGATGGTTCGCGGGTTGAAACTCGCGGTCAGGCTGATTCCTGAATTCTTGTTCCACTGCGCGAAAGATTTTCTGTCCCCATGGTAACGATTAAGATCAGAGCAACAAAAACAGTCAAGCCAGTCATAGCACTGCTGACCAGAGGATTTACATTATGGTCAATCGCAAAGACCTGGGTCCAGGTATTGGTTGCACCATGCAGGAAATAGGCCAATAAGACACTTCCGCGTGTATGGTTGTACATCCACGTGAAGATGACTGTCATGCTGACCGTTGAGATTAGAAATCCTATGATGGATGCACCTGACTGCGATGACCCGGTCAATGTGAAGAACAGAGGCAGGTGGAAAAATCCCCAGATCACACCGAGAATGACACTCGATGTCAATGCATTGTACTTTGCCTGTAATCTTGGCAATGCAAATCCGCGCCAGGCTAGTTCCTCTCCATTGACCAGGCTAATTACGATGAACATAACCGTAACGGACAAGACCGCTTCTACCGGGCTTGAAAACTGCGGCAAATTCTCTGAGAGAAACGGAACAAATGATTCTCCAAATATGTTTGCTATCCCAATCGCACCAGCGCAAACTGCTGCATACCCCAGTATCGCAACGAAATACCAACGCAGCCCGACCTTTGCGATCAGCAGTTTCCCAAACAGGTCACGAATGCCATCTTTCCCTTTCGTCAATCCAGTGACAATCAATGCTGCCAATGTAGGCATATAGCCCATTAGAATCATTAAAGGTGTCGACAAACGGAATGACAGGACTTCATGCGATCCTAGCGCATCGACGATCATGAAGGGCCAGGTCAGGCCAAATACGAGCAGGAAGAAAATCATCAGTGGGTATTTATTTACCAACGAACTTGGACCTGGTTTATTGGACACTAAAACTGAGCTAGTCATTTTATTTATTCCTTTCAAAAAATTTATTCAATGGACACAATTTTCAAAGCTAGCTGCACAGAGTTCATGACAGGGATCCATCCCGGAAATAGTTGTCGAATGTTTCACATAAACTCGATGTGCGAGCATAGCCGGATTAACGGAATCAGAAGGCTAATTGTTCCCGGCGGAATCGACCGGTTTCGTAAGATCGGGCTTCGCCGAAACCCAGCAAGTGTCGCTTATGTTCGCCGGGCAAACGATTGACCACCACTTGCCGTCCAGGCTCACGCCAATCACCTTTGCAATCTGACCTTTAGCGAATGTACCGATAGCGCGGTATTGTGAGCCGGGCCCGATACGAATAACAACAAAATCCAGCGACTTAACATAGTTGACCTTTGTGATTTGAGGATCGCCAGGAATGGTGTCGTTTGTGATGTTCTTGAACCAGTTGTAGCTGTAGTAACCGCTGCTGCCTTCAAGGCGGATGGCAATTTGATCCTCCCCGCGCAGTTTCCGGGGGATTTCGAAAGTTGCCGTGAAGGTACCGCCGTTCCTCGAATTGATGCTATCGACCTTGATCCCATTTACGCCGTTTGTGCCCATCTTACCCATGAATACGTCGAATTTCGTGTTGGCGGGGTAGTTGTTGGCCCGAATGGTGACACTTTCATCCTCGACCACCGACAGGATGGCAATGGTAGGAATCACGGCCGGTGCGGGAGCAGGGGGGCTTACGACAGGAGTTGGATTCGGACCAGTGACGGGGATGGTTTGAACAAAGCCTCCCTTTGCGTACAGGAGACCGTGCCAGTATAGACTCCCGTCGGAAAGAGTTCCCACATACAGGATGGCTTCATCTTTGCCATCCGTTCCCAACCCGAAGACGTACAGCGGGCTGACCGGCCCCAAATCTGGTCCAAGGATAGAGACCGGGTCCACGCCCCCCAGCAGTTCGATCAGATTCTTGGTCGGATCAGCAACTATTATCGTATTCGTGTTGAGATAATTTGTCTGCAACTGCTGAATGGCAGGTTCCACCTGGTAGGTGGTCCCCTGGGAACGCCACGTAGCGATCATAAAGGAATCATCCATCGTCACGCGCAGCAAGTCGTAATTGCGCGCGTTTAATGCGTCGACGAGTTGCTGGTTGAAAGTCCAGATATTGCGCGTGAGCAGTTCAAACGATCGCTCGATGCCATTGGCATTGACGGTGTACTTTGCGGGCGGCAGATTGGCCAC
>JBAVJG010000519.1:0-3336 GCA_049687655.1 Anaerolineales bacterium
CTGCGCAGCTTTTCACCAAACTTGTTCAGGGATGAATTTTTGTTTGTTGTCATAGAATATCTTCAGGGAACCAAGATTGTTTTTATTATACGGCTCTCTAGGATTCTCCGTGAAAAAGTCCAAAGAACCTATTATACAGCGCGTCCCGCTGGAAACGCGCGTGATAAAATCACTGGTTGACTGTATATAGAAAGAAGGAAGAAATATATTATGGAAAACATTATTTTACGCGCCAGGGATATTTTGGATCGAATTCGCTTTTCGGAAACCAATATTTTGATCGCCACTGCGATTGTGATTGGTGCAGGCACAGGTCTGGGAGCCATCTTTTTCATCCGTTTGATCGAGTTGGTGGAGGAATTTTTCTTCAACGGCGGCGAGACTCTGTTCGGGGGCATGGGCCGCTGGCTGCTGATCCTGATTCCGGTTGTGGGCGCATTGATCGGTGGGCCTATCATCGCTTTTTTCGCCAACGAGGCCAAGGGACATGGCGTCCCTGAAGTAATGCAGGCCATTGCGCTGCGCGGTGGGCGGATCCGGCCCCGTGTGGTTGTGGCGAAGATCGCCGCCTCCGCACTGTGTATCGGCACCGGAGGCTCGGCAGGACGTGAAGGCCCGATCGTGCAGGTTGGCGCAGCCCTGGGTTCCACGTTGGGACAATGGTTGAAATTGTCATCCGGTCGCATCCGTAACCTGGTGGCCTGTGGCGCGGCAGCCGGTATTGCCGCCACGTTCAATGCCCCGATTGCAGGCGTGATCTTCGCGATGGAAGTCATCCTGGGCGAGTTGCACATGGGTGATCTGGGCAACGTCATCATTTCAGCGCTGACAGCTTCCACCATCGCTCGCGTTTTTCTTGGAGATTATCCTGCGTTTGCAATCCCACGTCACGCCATGCAGACTCCCTGGGAGATCTTTCTGTATGCTTTGCTGGGCGTGCTGGCCGCTTTTGCAGCAGTCGGATTCATCCGCATGTTGTACTGGTTCGAGGATGTATTCGATGATTGGAAATTCCCGGACGCACTCAAGCCAGCCGTTGGCGGCTTGTTGCTGGGCGTGCTGGGATTTGCCTATCCAGTTGCTTTAGGCTGGGGCGGGATGGCCCCCAGCGAAGCCCACTCGGCTTTGCCGATCACGGCCAATATTCCCCATATTTTTGGCGCTGGGTTCTCGGTCATTGAGGATGCATTGTTAGGGAATGCTTCATTTGTTCTTTTGTTCCTGCTCATCTTCCTGAAACCCCTGGCGACTTCTTTTACCCTGGGTTCGGGTAACTCCGGTGGTGTGTTCGCACCTTCCCTGTTCGCAGGCGCTGCGCTGGGTGGTGCCTTTGGCCTGCTGGTCGAGCGCATTTTCCCCGGTGCAACTGCGGGCCCCGGTGCCTTTGCTACTGTTGGCATGGCAGCCGTCTTTGCGGGGGCGGCGCGCGCTCCTTTTACTGCCATCTTGATCGTGTTCGAAATGACAAACGATTACCGGTTGATGGTGCCCCTGATGGCAGCGGTCATCTTCAGTATGATCGTGGCAGAACGCTTGCATAAAGAATCCATCTACACCTTGAAATTAATCCGCCGTGGCATCCATCTGCGCCGCGGACGGGATGTGGACGTTATGGAAAATCTCACCGTAGCCGAGGCCATGCGCCCGGCGCCGGAACCAGTTCCCCACGACTTGCCCTTACGGATGGTACCGGCATTGCTGGACGGGGCCCGCATGCACGGTTTACCGGTAACGGATAAAGCTGGCAAGCTATGTGGGGTCATCACCATTCAGGATGTGGAAAAAGCAGCTGATAATGGGGAACAAAACCTCGATCATCCCGTAACTCAATTCTGCTCGCAAAACTTGATCGTTGCTTACCCCGACGAAACCGTCCATCATGCGCTTGAGCGTATGAGTCACCGCGATATCGGGCGCCTGCCGGTGGTGGATCACAACAAACCCACCAAGTTGATTGGCTGGATCAGCCGCGCGGATATCGTCCGCGCTTACGAGCGGGCGCTCACGCGTCGCGTGGCTGTGCAGCAACAAGTGCAACAAATACGCCTTGGAACAGTTGCCAGTGTACAAATTGTGGAAGAAACGGTAAACGCAGACAGTCTTGCTGACATGCAACCGCTCAGCGAAATTCCCTGGCCGGAAAATAGTCTGATCGCCAGCATCCAGCGTGGCAGCCAGGTGCTTATCCCACATGGGAATACTTTGCTACAGGCTGGGGACCGTCTGACGATCATTTGTAAGCACGGTGAAGAAGAAGTTCTGGCCAATCTGCTAACGGAAGTGTCAGATAGAAAAGAGTCAACGGAACAGTAAACAGGCTAATAACAGGGAAAACACAGCCTCTCCCTGATTTTTTCTTTCACAAGCGTGAAAGATAATTGGGCGCATGGATTTAATGCCGGTGGTAGAATAAATCTATTCCAAATAAATTTCATTCAAGGCAAGCATCATGTCAGACCGACCAAAAAAAAGCCATCAAAATCTCGAAAGAAAGAGAAAACTGACGGATTTTTTCCACTGGTTCGACAAGCTTTCACTTCCTGAACCCGCTTCGATCGTTTTCACGGCCATGATCGTGGGCATCGGCGCTGGCCTGGGGGCCGTTTTCTTTCGCTGGTTGATCGCCAGCATGCAAACCCTTTCCTATGATGTCCTGGGAAACTTATTGGGGGGCATTAAACCTTATCATTTGTTGATCATCCCTGCCCTGGGCGGTGCGATTTATGGCCCGTTGATTTATCGCTTTGCCCGGGAAGCCAAGGGACATGGCGTCCCGGAAGTGATGGAAGCGGTAGCCCTGCGTGGAGGCCGCATCCGCCCGCGTGTGGCAGTCGTCAAGTCCCTGGCATCGGCGATCTGCATCGGGACCGGCGGCTCGGTGGGGCGCGAAGGTCCGATCGCCCAGATCGGCTCTGCCCTGGGCTCCACCATCGGACAATGGCTTAACCTTTCGAACGATCGCATACGTAGTCTGGTCGCCTGCGGTGCGGCGGGAGGCATTGCTGCCACCTTCAATGCGCCTATCGCAGGATCGCTTTTTTCCCTGGAAATCATTCTGGGGCAGTTCCATGCTACCTACTTCGGCGCAGTCGTCATCTCTGCCGTCACGGCGAACGTAGTCGCGCAGGCCTTCGAAGGTTCCGTGCGGGCTTTTGTTATTCCGGAATATGTCCTGGTCAGCCCGTGGGAACTGCTCTTCTATGTGCTGCTGGGGTTAATTGCCGCTGTTCTGGGAGCTGCCTTTACCCGCCTGTTATACGCCACTGAAGACCTGTTTGACAAACTGCCCTTCCCACCTGAATATTTCAAGCCTATCCTTGGCGGTCTCATCCTGGG
>JBAVJG010000520.1:0-5054 GCA_049687655.1 Anaerolineales bacterium
CCGCAACATCTTCCACCTTGCCCACGTCTTTACGCAGGTCGATCTTTCCGTCGCTCAATGTGGCTGCGCCGACAGTGTCGTAGCCGCGATAGGTCAGTCGTTCGGCAGCCTCGATCAGGATCGGGCCTAGGTTGATTTCTTTATCTGTTACGTATCCGAAGATACCGCACATTTTTTCTCCTCGGCGGTTGAGTAGGCCAAACGGTAGAGAGGCTTGTATCGAAACCACCACATTTCAAAAGATATTTTGTTTTCAAATACCTGATGGTTGAGTAGTCCCGCACGTTCTTTGCGGGACTACTCAACCATCGGATTATCTTTTCGCTTTTTCACCATTGCCATGCTGAACTGCAAAGCCGCCATCACTAGCCAGACCAACGCCGCCACGAACAGCAGTGGAATGAATGAGAACGAAGCCCATAACATTTCCGCCCCTGCATATTCCCACCATGGGCAACGCCAGGTATCGTGATTAAAGCCCTGGCACATCCCATGCCAGCCTTTAGCCGTCGAGACCAGTCCCGCCACGGGGATGGCCAGGCACAGCAAAATGCTGATAACCAGGAAGATAAGTTTGATGATGCGGAAGGCGCGATTCATGTTGACTTTAGGATTGTAAAATTTAATCGAATTCCCAGGGCGGACGGCCAACCCCCGCTTCTCCCATCGACTTTGAAACTGCCTCCGTTAAATCGGGCATGATCTCGGCTGTAGCCGCCAGCAATCCGAAACAGCCTGCGATCATCATGTCCCCGAACGGGGCAGCGAAATAGGGACGGAGGACCGTGGACGGAGAACGGTCAGTATCGGTCTTCGGTCTACGGTCTTCGGTCACGAACATCGAGCGTCGCGGACCGGTGACAACTACATCGAACTCATCGTTTCCAAACTCGAACTCATCTTCCGAATACATCAGTGCGCCGTGGCCCATATCGTCGAAGACGTCTTCGTGTTTGAGCGAGCCGTTTGCAAGCGCACGCAGAAGGGATTCGAGTTTTTGCAAATCAATCTCACCTGTGTGATGCTCGAAAACACCCTCGATACCCGTTCCGGGCACCTTACCACCAGCGCCCATACGAAACGCCAGCGTATGGAAATTGCCGATATTGGTGATGATCTTTTGTCCGCGTTTTGCCACGGTCGGGTCGAAGGAGGCGCCCAGCACGGCGGCAGGAGCGGTGTCCATGACGATGAGCGGGCAGGGAAGCTCCCCAGCCGAGTCGGCTACGGCCTGCAAACGGGTCATGATGGGCGGGATGTCGTCCGCGAGATAGGCGAAAGCCGCCAGCGAGTTCTGGTCACGGATGCGTTCATCCAGGTAGTCGAAGCGGAACTGGCGGTCAGAGACGTCCGGGGGCGCATCGCCATGGTCGAAGACGGCCACTGCGATGGCGTCCAGTTCGGACAGGTCAACGCCGAAGGGCGAGAGCGCCTCTTGAATGGCTGGCAGGTTGAAGTCCCGGAATTCGATGCGCTGGACGGAGTCCGGCAAGGCAGTCGCTTCGTCATCCGAAACGATCTCGACCCCCGATTCCCGCACCTTATCCAGCTCGTCGTTCAGGGTTTTAGCGGCCTCCGGGGTGGCATAGACAGGCAGTCCCGCGCGGGCATGTGCTTCCACCGCCCAGGCCGATGGGCCACCTCCCATCATCACACCGGTCAGCAGGATGGGCGTGCCGGCTTTTGTGGCCGCCTTGACCCGCCGGTGTACGATCATGGTGGGCGAAGGGACAACCAGTTTGAAGCCGTTTTCGATATGTACCTGGGAGTCGTACAGGAAGATGTCTTGTGTGCCGGTTCCAACGTCTACAGTTAAAATTTTCATGTTTTTTAAACGCAGGGGCGGGTCTGAGACCCGCCCGTATTAAATATCAACACCCAGCCACAGGCGGATGAAGTAACCGATTACAAAGGAGAAGGTTGCTACTCCCAGGCTGAGACCGGCCATTTCGAGGAAGCGCGGGCGGAAGGGCTCGTCCTTGGCGACGGATATATAGTAGTTAAACACGGCGATAATGAGCACAGCAACCGTCAGAGTTATGACGAGGTCAACGATATAGTTTTGGATGAGCAGATAAGGTAAAACGAGCAGCGTAACCGTGACAATATAAGCGATTCCCGTGTATATAGCCGCACGGACGGGGTGTTTTTCGGTATCTTCGGAGCGAGTGGCGAGGTATTCGGAGGCGGCCATCGAGAGCGATGCGGCGATGCCGGTGATCAGTCCGGAGAGGGCGATCAGTTTTACGTTTTGCAATGCCAGGGTGAGCCCGGCCAGCGCGCCGGTCAGTTCGACCAGAGCGTCATTCAGGCCAAGAACCACGGAGCCGGCATAGCGTAAGCGTTCTTCATCCAGCATGGCGAGCAGTCTCTTCTCGTGAACCTCTTCTTCGTGAATCCAATTGTCTATATCAGGAATCTTGCCTTTGAGCCGGCCATAATTTTCCTGGGCTTTTTCCTCTCCCTTTTCCATTAACTTAATCCCAAATGTAAAACCAAAAAGTCGACTGATCAAATAATATTTCCAGACATCCCACATGTTGGGTTTGATATCGCGCTCGGTGTATTTTTTCCAATCCTCGTAGTGACGGAGCTCGTCATCCGCAATCTGGTTCAGGATTTTACTGTTTTCAGGGTCCTTGACACTGTTGGCCAGGCGCTTATAGATGTGATGCTCGGTGATTTCAACGCGTTGAAAAGATTCAATAATATGGCCGATCGATTCTTCTTGAGACATGAGTTCTCCTTAAGTCGTTACTGTTTCAATTGTAAACGATATTATGGAAAGACTTCCAGAGTACTGATTTTACGCTCGCGTCAGGCGGCACGGGCAAGTTTCATCATTTTACGCAAATGCTCGCGCGTACCAAGCACGATCAACAGTCCACCCGGCTGGAGAACCGTATCCGGTCCAATACGGGTGTCGAACTCTCCATTGTGATCGCGGCAGGCCAGAACAGTGATCCCGATCTGGTTTCGCAGTTGTGCTTCGGAAATTGTTCTGCCCGCAATCTCAGAATCGAGTTCGATGCGCACTTCTTCCAGGAAAAACTCTAAACCACCGGCATGCACAACCTCATCCAGAAAATCTGCCACGCTGGGGCGAACCAGCATAGTAACAATGCGTTTACCGCTGATGTGATAGGGCATCATGGTGCGGTTTGCGCCCGCGCTGAGCAGTTTTTGCTCTGAGTCTTCATAGTTGGCACGTGCGACAATATAGATGTTGGGGTTCAAGCTACGCGCCGTAAGGGTGATGAAAACATTCTCGGCGTCTGAGTCCACTGCCGCGACCATTGCCCGGGCGCGTTCGATACCCACTTTTTGCAACAGGGTTTCGTTGGCCGCATTCCCAGTGATGGTAAGGTAGCCTCGTTTTTGTGCATGTGCGATGCGATCCTCATCCGTATCAATTACGATGAACGGAACGTTTTCAGCGGCCAGTTCGTCCGCCACGTGCTGTCCTACGCGGCCAAAGCCGCACAGGATGACATGCTCATTCATTTCAGACAACATACGAAAGCGCCTCCTTGTATCCCAGTAAACGCGCCACTGGCCAGACATAATGAAATCTATCGCAACAGTGACCGAGAAAGCAACCAGCCCGCCACCGCCCAGGATCAAGGTGATCGTAAATACCCGTCCTATGGGGGATAATGACCGCACCTCACCGAACCCGACAGTGCTGATGGTGATGACGGTCATGTACAGGGCATCGACAATGCTCATCCCTTCCAGCCAGTGATAGCCGGACGTGCCCACCAATATAAGCGCCAGAAAGATGGCAAATGCCAGAATAAATCGGTTTGGGAAGCGGGAAGAAGATGTGCTCATGGTTGGATTAACTATACTTGAATTCTCTAAGAGCAAATCATGAAATTGGAGATCAAAGTTCCACCTTCTGGTGTGTACTGGAAAGGATGATGCTAAACGGATGCAGGACGTTATTTACTTTGCAGAGCCAAGGAGGATAGGAGAGCATCCACAAGGGAGTACCAGCCGGTCATCCGGAGCGCATGGCCTCCACCCATCGGGAAGAGGAGTAGATAAGATTATCGTCTTAAGGGAATCACGGTTCTTGATTTAGGCTGCTGGTACCTATCTTAAGAGGGTAAGTCTATATGTTAGGACTCACCCCGTTCGCAAAAGGTTACCGAAAATAAGGGGTGTGCTGCGCACACCCCTTATTTTCGGTGTTCTCTCATTTAGCTGTGTAAGTCCTGTATTGTCGTATTTGGGGACACTTACAGTGTGCTTCGCGAAGGTCCTAAAGGCGGAGGGGGCTGGGATGAAGTTTATTTGTGCTTTACCAACAAATAGACCAATGCTCCGGCATGGACGAACGAATCGGCCAGGATTTCCAGGCTGTGGGCAATCCGCACGACGGGTGTGTACCAGATCGCGCTGATCATGGACAATCCACCTACAAGCAGGAATAACGCGATCCCAAGCGTGATGAACAGACTTTTACGAGAGAGCTTCCATGTGACCAGCACCGGCAGTACAGCCAACAGGAACAGAAAACTACGCAACGCCAGCACCGGGAGTATTTGGTCCCAACCCGGAGCAGTCAGTCCCATTTGTTGTTGGACATAGAACTCATAGGTAAAAGGCTGCACCATTAAACCAAAAACGATGTAAGCCACCGGGAAAGCCAGGAAGGCCAGCAAGAAACGCCAACCCCACTCTGGGACAGATCGCCCGGCGAAAAAAGACTTCATCCGAACCAGAAAACCTTCGCCTTGTTCCTTTGGGCGAAAGAGCGCAGACATTGCCGCCGCACACAGAACGCTGGAAACCAGGTACATGATCACAATTGCAGGTCCGGTCATGGTGGTGAAAATGGCCGCTTCCAGATAGGTATTGACGCCATAAACGATCCAGGTCAGGAAGGCCAGGATCAACCAGCGCGTGAGGAAACCCCCCGAAAGCCGCAGTGAAACAAATCCCAGCGCACCTGCCAGGATAAAACTTCCCAACAGGCTATATATCATTAACGTAGCTTGGTTTACACCGGGCGGCATGGGCGGCATGCCCATACCAAGCAGCGTGGC
>JBAVJG010000521.1:0-2141 GCA_049687655.1 Anaerolineales bacterium
CCGGGAGGATGCTTTCATCGAATGCAAATTCACGGTTGACCGAGATGACAACAGTATCCATCGTTTCTTTCAAGCCGGGATAAGCCTCTACAACCAAATCCTTCAATTTTTGCACCGTTGTGTTTTCGGGAATATCAAGTTCGAAAGACTTTGTCCCGGCGCGGTCACGCAGAGTGGCAAAAAATAAGACTTTAATGCGGTTCATATAGCTCCAGTAATCGTAGTCTCGATATGCCTGAAAAGCACAGGCTACTCGACCAGCAGTATTTCAATGACAACGTGCCGCTATTCGTTTATTACATCACCCGAGCGGCCACCATGCTTCTCAACCAATCTAATGTTTTGAATACGCATAGTTTTTTCAGCAGCTTTGGCCATGACATAAACCGTCAGCGCGGCGACGGAGACCGCTGTCAGCGCTTCCATTTCAACGCCGGTTTTGCCAATGGTTTTGGCGGTGGCGGTGATGGTCACGCCGGGGAGAGAATCGTCCAGGGTCAGGTCCACGTCCACTTTGTTGAGCGGTAACGGATGACATAACGGGATCAGGTCGGAGGTCCGTTTGGAAGCGCTGATTCCAGCGATTTGAGCGATGGTCAAAATGTCACCTTTTTTGATCTGTCCGGCGCGGATCAGGTCCAGCGTCGTCTGCTTCATGTGGACTTCGCCCTTTGCAATGGCAATCCGCTCGGTATCTGGCTTGGCACCCACGTCCACCATATGGGCACGGCCTCGTTCGTCTAGATGGGTCAATTTTTGGTCAGACATGCTCGAATTATAGTATAGACCTGACAGGTTTTAAAAACCTGTCAGGTCTCGGTGTATAATCGGCGCGTTATGACCAGCATCCTTGGACACCAGACCAGTGGTTACACTGTGCAGACAGCTGTGTATGAGGGCCCGCTCGACCTGCTACTCGACCTGATCGAGCATGCCGAGTTGGATATCACAACCCTCTCGCTGGCTGCGGTCACAGAGCAATATTTGGACTACCTGCATCATCTTGAAGAAACACATGCGGACGAGATTTCAGCCTTTCTGGTGATCGCTGCCAAACTGGTGCAGATAAAATCCGAAGCTTTGTTGCCGCGCCAGCCTTCCCGCGAACAAGGTGAGGAGGATGTTGGTGCAGCACTGGTCGAGCAACTTAAACTGTACAGGCGTTTCAAGGAAATAGCCAAACTTCTACATGAACGCGAGTCGCAGAATCTGCGGACTTACCTGCGCCTGGCGCCACCACCCAAAATCGAAGGTAAACTCGATCTTTCAAATATTACAATCGCGGATTTGATCGAGGCCGCACAAGAAGTGTATGCCAAAGAAGTCGAGAAACAGGCGCTTGGAACTGTCATCTCTGCACCGAAAGTAACTATCCGCGAAAAGATCGAATTGATATCAAAAAGGCTGGGGACTGCCGAGCACGCACATTTCAAAGATTTGTTAGGGGAAAATCCAACCCGCATCGAGGTTGTGGTGACGTTCCTGGCATTGCTTGAACTGGTCAAGCGCTACCGGGTAGCTGCCAGGCAGGAGGGCCTGTTTACCGACATCGAAATCGAGCGTATGGCGGACTGGAATCCTGATGAGGAAATTGAGATTGAGTTCGAGTAGGACTTAAGGATTTACACAAAAATACGGAGCACGCCGCCCTTATTTTCGGGAACTTTTTGCTTTGTAATATATATTTGCCAGGAAAAGCGCCAGCGCAGCACCGAAGGCATCGATCATCACATCAGTCACCGCCGGATGACGCCCGGGAACAAATGACTGGTGGAATTCATCCGTTGCCGAGTACAAGACAGCCATCACCCATGCCAGGAAGAACCAGCGCGTATCTACAGCATTCCTCTCACCTTTCAGCCCACGTAGATACGAGAAGCCCAGCAATCCATATCCAAACGCGTGCCCCCCTTTTTTGACAATGTAATCCAGTAGTCCAAATTTGAGCATTTCATCGGAAGGAATAGATGAAAAACCAAAAATGACTGCCATCATCAAGGTGGCTGGTCCCCAGCGCCATAAAAATGAAGGTATCTTAGACATGCGCAAATTGTACTGCAAATCCAGGTATCTCTTCGAAGCTCCCAAAGAGACACAATTCGAATTCATATAGAACTCATAGGGCAATCGCATCTTAATTG
>JBAVJG010000522.1:0-2205 GCA_049687655.1 Anaerolineales bacterium
CGACCAGCTTCTCCCCCTCATCTTGAATCGCAAACAATTTCCCCTCGCAAACCGAAATGGTCTTGCCTGATTTGACCACGCGACCCTCGGCCCTGAACCCTTTTCCCACTGCCGGGCTTAAAAAGTTGGTAGTGGTCAAAATGAAGTGATAAGTAGTATAGTTAGGCTATGATCGCAAAACTTGTTATCTACACCTGTCGAGCTTGTAGTAGCCAGAACATCGTGAAAAACGGTCACAATGCCAGTGGCAGCCAACAATATTGGTGCAAGGACTGCGGTAAACGTGGTGTGCTCGAACCGAAGCGAGGGTACACTGATGAACAAAAAGAGCAGATTCTGGCAGCATACAATGAGCGCTCCAGTATGCGCGGTATCCAACGTACCTTTGGTGTTAGCCGACCGACACTGGCTTCCTGGCTAAAAAAAAGACGAATCCAATCCGCCACTTGAAGATACCCTTTTGCCCGCGGAGCCCGAAGACATTCTGGAAGCGGATGAAATGTGGTCATTTGTCTACAAAAAGTGGAACAAACGCTGGGTTTGGACGGTTATGTGCCGCCGAACTCGTCAAATCGTGGCCTTTGTCATTGGGGATCGCAGTGAAGCGACCTGTCGCAAGCTTTGGGAGCAAATCCCAGTCACTTACAAAGGCTGTCAAAGCTACAGCGACTTCTGGGAAGCGTATCAACTCGTATTTCCTAAAGAAACGCATCAATGTGTCGGAAAAGGAAGTGGACAGACAAATCATATGGAAAGATGGTACAACACGTTCAGACAATCCAGCGCTCGCTTTGTGAGAAAAACACTGTCCTTTTCAAAATCTGAGACCATGCATGAGATCGTTACCAGACTTTTCATCATTCGATATAACCTATCACTTGTTACTTAACCACTACCAACGATTGTACCATCAGGGGGAAATTATGCTATAGTATTTCTAACAAACTACTCAGGAGGGAAGATGCCTTCCAGCTTGCCTAAGAATATCATCAAATTGACCGTTGCCTTACTCAAACACCAGGCCGAACTGTGGCTTGGTGAAGAAGCGGTGGGTATTGCCGGGGATACGCTGATTGAAATCGGCGGCGAAGAACTGGGAGAGAAAATTGACAAGTTAATCGCTGGTGAAGAAGGCGCAGAAGAATTGCTAGCCGCTGCCCAACGCGCAGATGACTATTTCCAGAAAAACTGTCAGGATGCAACGCTCAAAGGTGTTTTTACATTATCTTTTGGGGATTTGCCCGCTGTGCAAAAAGCGTTGGGGAAGCTTCCAAAAGCAATGGATTTAGGTGAAGTGCAAGATGAACTTAAAAAAGCACTTAAACTTGACCCTCTAAAATTAACCCAAGAGCAAATAGAGATCGGAGCACAACTTTATACAGATTCCTTACTCCGCGCTTTATCACCCTTAAAAGATTACACCTTGCCAATTATTAGACAGGTAGTATTCGATATTCAACAAAAGGTGAATGAACTTGGCTTAGATCACAACGAAATTAAAGCCACGCTTGAACGTATCGAAAAACACATTTCAGGCCAAGTTTCTACAAGGCAAGAAATCGAAACACCACCCGGCGCACTCCCTCCCGGCTCCTACATCCCCTTTCCGCGCAACGCGCTCTTCACCGGCCGCGAAGAAGACCTGAAAAAACTTAGCGCCCTTTGCGATCTTAGCGGTTCAAATAATTTCGTGATCTCTCAGGCCATCACCGGGATGGGCGGCATCGGCAAGACCCAACTGGCGGTGGAATTCGCCTACCGCTACGGACATCGCTTCAAAGGCGTGCACTGGCTCGATCTGCGCGACCCTGATGCACTGGATGCATCTATCTCGCTCTGTGGCTCACACATGGGACTGGCCTACAATGACCAGCGAGAGCAGGTTGCAAATACCCTGCATATCTGGCAAGCGGACGGTCCACGGCTGTTAATTTTAGACAACTTTGAAGATGTCACCAAAACCGGAACTGTCTTGAGTCACTTTCAGCACCCCACAATGCGATTATTGATCACATCGCGGAGAAAAGACTTCCCAAGGTCAGCGGGCCTGCAAACCCAGCAACTGGATACCTTCAGCGAAATCGAGAGCCTGATATTTCTGGAAAGAACGCTGGAACGCGACGAAACCGAAGAAAGCATATAATCCCTGTCCGAGAAACTTGGACACCTGCCGCTTGCGCTAGAATTGGCTGCCCATTACATCAA
>JBAVJG010000523.1:0-2626 GCA_049687655.1 Anaerolineales bacterium
GCTTGTTGGTTTCATCCTGATGGTCGCTTATTCGTTGAAAAACGGGAACGACTGGCACCTGGCTGGCCCGATTGTTTATGGGAGTTCCCTCTTTGTTCTGTATCTTTCGTCCATGTTCAATCATTGGCTGCCAACGGGCAAGGCGAAAGAGTTTTTCTTTACCTTTGACCAAATTGCAATCTATATCCTGATCGCCGGGACGTATACGCCGCTGGCCCTGATCGCCTTACACGGCACGCTTGGTTGGGTCATCTTTGCCGTTGAGTGGACATTTGCGCTCCTCGGCATTCTTATCACGATATTCAAGCCGACAAAATTCAATCAAGGGGTTAGATTCTTTTTTATCATAGCTTATATCGTGATGGGAAACATCGTCTTCTTTGCCACCCGTCAAGTGATCGAGGCTGTTTCTCTTTCTGGCTTTTTGTGGGTGGTCTTGGGCGGCATCTTTTATATCGGCGGAACGATCTTCTACAAGATTAAAAACGTGAAATTTATTCACCTGGCCTGGCATCTTTGTGTTCTGGCGGGCAGCGCGGCGCATTTTATCGGTGTCTATTTTTACGTTTTGCCGCTGAATGTTGCTTGAGAGAGATAGTAAAAATAAATACGGCTCCCAATTGTTGAGCCGTCATCGCTGGTATCATTGGGCACATGATCCGAATTCAAATCCACAAAGTAATCCCTTTTCTCCTATTCTTTATCGTTATTGTCGCTTTGCTTTTCCTACCCTACTTCTCGCAGGTCGAACTGCCTGTGGCTCAGATGTCCGCCTTTGGGTCGGAGACCGTCCGCGCGCAGGTGGATGAGATTATCGAGGAAGGCGAGATCGACCTGGGCGGCACGGTGCAGCGCTACCAACTCGCGCGCGTGGAAATCCTGGAGGGGGAGTACGCCGGCATCCTGATGGAGATCGACTATGGCAAACGCCAGGTGCTCCCCGGGAACGTCTATCTCAACCCGGGCGATAGAATCCTGGTCACGGTGGGGGAGCGGCCTGATAGCGTTATCACGGCCTATTACACCGAGCACGTCCGTACCACGCCGATTCTGTGGCTGCTGGCGACTTTCGTGGTAGCCATCCTGCTCATCAGCCGCTGGAAGGGACTGCGCTCCCTGCTCAGCATGGCCTTCAGCCTGTTCGTCATCATCAGCTATATCATCCCACACATTTTGGCGGGCGAAGACCCGGTACAGGTCAGCATCATTGGTTCGGCCCTCCTGCTGGGTGTCACGCTCTACCTCACCTACGGCTGGAACCTGAAAACCCACTCTGCTGTGCTGGGGATGGTTTTCGTGCTGCTCATTACTGGTACGCTGGCCTACGTCTTCGTCGTCTTCACCCGTCTGACCGGCGCGGGCGACGAGAACGCGCTCTTCCTGATCCAGATGCTGCAGTCACGCATCAACCTGCGCGGACTGCTATTGGGTGGGATGATCATCGGCGCGCTGGGCGTGCTGGATGATTTGGTGACGACGCAGGCCTCAGCCGTGTTCGAACTCTACGGAGCGAATCCCGGCCTGGGCTTTCGCGGCCTCTACAATGCGGCCATGCGCATCGGTCAGGACCATGTGGCTGCTACCGTTAATACGCTGGTCCTGGCTTATGCGGGGGCCTCGTTACCCATGCTGTTGATGTTTTCGCTCGGACGCGGGGAATTCGGTTACCTGGTCAATTTCTCCTTTGTGGCCGAAGAGATCGTGCGCACGCTGGTCGGGTCGTTGGGACTGGTGGCCGCGGTTCCGCTCACGACAGCTATCGCCGCGGGAATCGCTCTTCGCAGTGAGGGGCTGGGAAAATGGAAGCAGGTTTTGGGTCCGGTAGGAAGCGGTGACGGTCATATTCACGTATCCTAACTCATACAAAAAAGTCCGTATATTTTTTGCAACCTTTAAGCTCTTGTTGCGTAAAGAAAGTACGGAAAGTCCTAAAGGAGAAACGTGAACGAGGAACAGACCTGGATACTCCAGGCTAAAAACGGAAGCGACGAAGCCTTTACATACATCGTTGAGACCTATCAGACCCCGGTCTACAATCTGTGTTATCGCATGCTGGGACACCCTCAGGCGGCGGAAGATGCCGCCCAGGAGACCTTCCTGCGGGCTTACCAGCATCTTCATCGCTATGACATTAAGCGGTCATTCGCGACCTGGCTGCTCTCGATTGCGGCCCATTATTGTATCGACCGCTTGCGTAAACGGAAGCTGCCTGTATTCTCGGTGGATGAAGATGAAGAGACTACCTTTCAAATACCAGATGCCCAGGCGCTTCATCCTGAAGCTGAAACAGTAAACGGCGAATATCGCGAACAGGTGCATGCCTTGGTGAGTACCCTGGATGCGACTGACAGAGCCGCGATCGTCATGCGTTACTGGTATGAATTTTCCGAAAAAGAGATTGCTGAGGCGCTCAATCTGACCGTCAGCGCGGTAAAGAGCCGCCTGCACAGAGCCCGTAAGCAACTCGGCAAAACCTGGCAAGAATCTTCCACAACCGCACATGTGGAAAGGAGCCCCTATGAATCACCGGCCTTTTGAAGATTGGCTGCTGGATGACCAGCCACTCGATCCCACACAGAAACGCGAACTCGATGCGCATTTGCGGGCATGCAATGCTTGCAGGGGG
>JBAVJG010000524.1:0-1734 GCA_049687655.1 Anaerolineales bacterium
TCGGCCAGTTAGGAGAAGCCTCCATCGCTGCCCTTGGACTCGCCAATCAGGTCTTCTTCCTGCTGATCCTGTTCCTGTTTGGGGTCACCAGCGGTATGGCGATCTTTACGGCTCAGTTCTGGGGCAAAGGCGATGAAAAGAGAATCCACACAGTATTAGGCATTTGTTTGGTGGTCGCTATTTCTGTAGGGACTCTGTTTACACTCGCGGCTACGTTAATCCCTGAAAGGGTCTTGAATTTCTATACAGAAGATCCGGAAGTGATTGCCCTCGGCAGCAGTTACCTGCGCATCGTAGGGTTCTCCTATATATTTATGGCGGTCACTACGTCTTATTTCGCCGTGCTGCGCAGCATAACGCTGGTCAAAATGACAGTTGTCGTCAGCGTAATTGCCATCGTGCTCAAAACAATTCTGGGTTACCTGTTGATTTTTGGTATCGGACCATTCCCAATGATGGGCGTGCGCGGTGCAGCCATCGGCACTACTTTTGGCTGGGTATTTCAGACCCTCTTGATTATCATCCTGGTCTACGCACTCAAAACCCCACTGGCAGCCAACCCCCTGACCTTCTTCCGGTTCGAGCGTGCCTTTTTGGGCGAAGTCCTCAAAACGGCCATGCCTGCTGCTGCCAACGAAGTCTTCTGGTCTGTGGGCATCACAATATACAACGCGGTTTATGCGCGTATCGGTACGGATGCTATCGCTTCCGTGCAGATCAGCGCTACGGTTGAAGAAATTGCCTATGTGTTCTTTATCGGGTTGGGGAATGCATGTGCAATTATGATCGGCAACAAAATCGGGCAGGGGAAACGGGAATTGGCTTTTGAGTATGGCCGCCGCTTTACGATCATCACGGTTCTGGTAGCTTTGCTGTCCGGCCTGATTATCCTGCTCCTGCGCGGGCCGGTGGTGAGCCTTTATGAAATCTCCCCCCATGCCGCAGCGAACGCTCGCAGATTGATGTTGATTTTTGCGGCTACAGCCTGGCTGCGCTCGATCAACTTCATCTTGTTCGTTGGCGCATTGCGCGCGGGCGGCGATACGCGCTTCGCCATGTTCATGGAACTCTTCTCCATCTGGGCCATCGGTGTCCCTGCAGCATTGATTGGCGGCTTTGTTTTACATCTGCCTGTCTATGGTGTCTACATGCTGGTCTTGCTCGAGGAACTGGTCAAGGTCTTCATTATCACGCGCCGCTATCTCTCACGGAAGTGGATCCACGATCTCGTAAACGTCCCAGAAGTGATTGGAGTTCTTCCAAACGTTTCTGACTGACCTTCGCCAGAAGCAGCGTCATTCCAAACGAGATCAAGACGACGGTAATCACGAAAAAGACCGCTTCTTCGACGGGCAGATTTCCTATAAAGATTCCGGTGGACTGAGCCGGATCGATCGTCCACGTGCCCGAACTGATAGCCAGCGCATCCATCGCGGACAAATAGCCTGCTCCCGTTAAAATGACCGTTCCCAGCAACCGACGGTAATGCCACAAAATGTCTGCGCCGAAGACCAGTTGCGGGGCGATGGCGGGCAGTGCCCAGGTTAGCGTGATGGCCAGATAGGTGCCCGGGGCCCAACCAGAGAGCAGCATGAAGAGTGAAACTATCCATAGTACGGCCAGCAGACCCAGGGTCCATGCCCGAAGCGTCCTGTTGGGTGTGAAGGGAGCCTTGGGGAGAAACGCTTTCCGCCTTGCCAGCGTCCACCACCACAATCCGATCATCAGCGTTTC
>JBAVJG010000525.1:0-2727 GCA_049687655.1 Anaerolineales bacterium
ACATGTATAACTTGGGAGTTAAACATATAAAAAATCCCCCCGGAATCGCGCGTCCGGGGGACATCCGTGTGGGACCCTAAAGGTCTCGAAGACCTTTAGAGTCTAAACTAGAATTTACATCTCGACCAGGTCCTCCGGGTGGGCACCTTACCCTATTCAGGGCACCTTACCACTGCGCGAAGATATCCGCCTCAGTCACCCCTTTGTTGGCCGCATTGGCCCATTTGCCGCGGAAGCTGTTGTTTGACCTTTTTGTCGACCTCGCGGTTGACGCGCACCTTGATGTTCACCGAGCCGTCGCGCTTGCCGACCGGCTCGTAGCGCGTGCCGTTGGGCATCTGCGCGATGCGCCCGGCTTTCAACCCGGATTCGAGCTGCACGTCCAGTTCGGCCAGCACGGCCAGCACAGAGCCTTTGCTCTGGTTGGTAGTCCCGGCGATGTTCTCGATCATCTCGTCCCCGCTCAAGAGAAAGCGTGCCTGTATTTTTGCAAGGAGCAGTAGATCAACTATCTGTTCCTTCCTCTTTGGTCTTAGTCGTGGTAGTTTCTACGACTGCCTCCTGAAATCGAACTGGCTCACCGGCTTCGGCGGGAGACTGCATGGTAGTGGTTTTCTGCCATGTTGCCTGGGCTTCCGGGGAGAGCCTGTTGAGGTACTCTTTGGCGCTATCTACGGCGCCCTTGCCTTGCTGCAGGATGCCAACCAACGAGTGTACCGGATACGATCCGCTGCCGATCACCAGACCTGTGATCAATACGTCGATCTGCGGCGGGACGATGCCGATGCCGAGCATAGCGAACATTTGCAGTTGCCCGACCCCGGAAATAATGACCCCCAGCATCAAGCCAAGTACGATGGAGGCTGCCGCTTTTGCGCTGATATATTTCTCAGAGGAAGTGACATCGGTCAGGTTGCTCTCGGCGTTCTCCAGGCGTTGCAGCGCGAGCGCCATCAGCTTGTTAGCTGCAAAGATCCTTGCCTGTATTTCATCCGTCAATTCGGAGACCGAGGTCTGGCCAAACTGGATGCTTTCCAATTCGGCGTTGTATTTTTCCGAAACATCGTTCAGGAATTGGCGGGCTTGTTGGACTTCGATCTCGGCATTCTTCAGCCAGCGAAGTCCGCGGCCAAGATAGGCGATCATCGTCCGCCAACTGCTCTCGAGAACGTTGAAAACACTTTCAAGCGTCCGTTCAACCGCAACCGCGGCTGCCAGCACCGGGGCCAGCACAATGGTAAGGTTCGCTCCCACAGCCAATGGCAGGGCCTGCGCATCCTGGATCGGGGATACCAGGACCCACGCGATCAAGACCAGCCACAGGATGATAATAAGTGCGATTAAAAAGCGAAACCATCTCCGCGTCTTGAAAAATTGGTCCTTGTCAGACCAGGTCGGCATACCACCTTGAAGGACAGGTGAGGTACTTTCAGCAGTGCTCATATTGGGGCTCCTTTTTTGATTCTATTGGATATAAAAATTAGAAAGGCTGTATTACCGGATCGAAAGATGATATTCTGATCACATTTTGATGAACCTCCTTGCACCCTATGAGCTAGGCCATAAACGATTTGGTGTTCATATAGCAGTAACCGTGTTCAGATGAAAAAGTTTCCATCTTCTAAAACAGAAGAAACTTCCCCGTTAAGTCAACTAACCTTCGAATGAAACAGAAGAAACTTCCAGGTCAAATCCGTAAAAAAGCCCCCGGATTCGTGCGTCCGGGGGGTCTCCTACTCTATGACATGTGGCAAGACTTCTTAGCACGCCAACGTGCTGAATATGGCGATGAGGATAGGGATTGCGTTGAAGCAGATGATCCTTACAGCAAAAGGAATTTTATTAAGAATATCTACTCAAACGTGGATCAAATCTTTGTGCGCATCCACCCCGGGCTCCGGTCTGACTGGAGGTTTATCCCCTTTATCTCCTTGCGTACCCAAAATAGAGGAGAAGACCGAAAATAAGGGGGGCGTTCGCCTGCCCCCCTTATTTTCGGTACCTCTTTGCGAACTGCGTAAGTTCTAATTATTACTAATAATGCTAAATGTACCGGGTGCTGCTGGGAAAATAAATGAGGCCTCCGGTGTCGAGGCCTCATACCTGACTTGTACTGTGCCATTCCCGTTGTTCTGGAAGACTCCGGTAAACGAAAACCTTATTTTCGGGCCAGCGCCGGATATGGTACCAGTCCCTGACACAACCACTGTTTCTGCTTCAGGGCTAAACGCCACTCTGGACTTAAATTTGTACTCATACACTAGGGGTTCTGTGGTTGGTCCTGGGAAGACAGGTTCAAATTCTATCTTTTGATTGCAATTATCTCCAACGCAGCGCAGCTCTCCCACATGCACACCTTCACCACTGAGGTTTCCGCTTAGATCCTTATATTGGATTAGGGCTGTGTCTGTGAAAGTAACCAGGATCATGTCTGGCGCGGCCTGCGCTGTGCCTGTCAACCCCAATGGCCCAAACAGAATGGACACCAGGGCAAGGCTGATCGAACCTACCAATAAAAGCACACTTTTCTTTTGTGAGCGCATCGTTTCATCTCCTTATCATTAAATCGGTTGTTCTCCTGGAGCATGGAGCATAATATTATACATGGCAGAGAGCGCCAAGCGCAACATAGGGAATTTATTCACAATCCTGTGAACGATAGCTCGCAGAGATACTTTCGATTTATACATAAGAAACCTTCAAGTTAAACATATAAAAAATCCCCCC
>JBAVJG010000526.1:0-5847 GCA_049687655.1 Anaerolineales bacterium
AAAGAGAGCTCTCTTTCGCAAATTTTCTTGGATGGGAAATGGAAAGTAAACGTCTCGATTTTATCACCGGCGTTCGTGACAGCATGCCGATATTGCTGGGCGTCGTGCCTTTTGCGATGATCTGCAGCGTGGCGGCCGTCAGCGTGGGATTGACATCCGTCGAAGCCATGGGCATGTCGTTCATCGTGTTTGCCGGAGCCTCGCAACTGGCTGTGTTGCAACTGATGGGTGAAGGTGCGTTCTGGCCGGTGATGGTGCTGACGGCCTGGGTCATCAACCTGCGCTTCAGCATGTACAGCGCCACGCTGGCGCCCTACCTGCAAAGAGAGCCATTCTTTCGAAAGGCGCCCTTTGCATATATCCTCTCAGACCAGGCTTTTGGCGTGACCATGAGCCACTTCGCCAACGACGTGCCTGGCAACCCGGCCTGGTATTACTATGGCACAGCGACCGCCGTCTGGGTTACCTGGAATCTCAGTTCGATCACAGGGGCATTGCTCGGCACACTGGTACCCGAAAGCTGGGGACTGGACTTCGCCTTCCCACTCAGTTTCATGGCATTGATGTTTGCAGCCTTGAAAGACCGACCGGCTGTGCTGGCAGCGGTGGTTGGCGGACTAAGCGCTATTCTTGCGAAAGGGCTGCCCTACAACCTGGGGTTGATCCTGGCAGCACTGCTGGGGATTGGCGCCGGGGTTTTGGCAGAGAACATCTCCAAACAAAATGCTCAGGCGGCCATCCAATGAACTCACTATCCATTTGGCTGCTTTTCATCACTTTGGCAGTAGGCACCTTTGCACTGCGCTTTTCTTTCATCTACTTCTTCGGCAAAGTGGACATGCCCGGCTGGCTGCGCCGCGCACTACGCTTCGTGCCCCCTTCCGTTTTGGCAGCCTTGGTTTTCCCTGCGCTGACCTATCCCAACGGGGCACTGGATCTCTCACTGGGTAACGCGGATTTGCTGGCAGGCATCGGCGCGGCGCTGGTCGCCTGGCGCACGAAGAATGTGCTGTGGACAATCGTGGTGGGGATGGTGTTGTTCTGGGTGTTGCAAGCATTGTAAATAAAACCTATTTATCTTTCCAACACTCCCATCAAAAAAGCCCTCGCAGTTGCGAGGGCTCAATTTTCAAATGCAAAACTTACTCTTCAATGATCTGGTCGCGCTGGACCAGTCCCCGCTGCCAGGCATAAACGGCAACCTGGGTACGGTCGGCCACGTGCAGCTTGCTCAAGATATTACTGACGTGACCCTTGACCGTATTCTCGCTGATGACCAATTTTTCAGCGATCTGGCTGTTGGTCAGGCCGTTGGCGATCAGTTTGAGCACATCATGTTCTCGCTCGGTCAGATCGGTGAAGAGCGGCTGGTCTTCGTCGTGCTCGCCGCGGATGTTTTGCAACACGCGCGCGGCCACACGCGGATGCAAGGTCACTTCCCCCTGCACGGCGCGATGCAGCGCATCCACCAGCTTCTCCATCTTCATATCTTTGAGTATGTAGGAGATAGCCCCGGCTTTCAGGGCTGGGAAGATATGTACGTCTTCGTGATAAGAAGTCAGGACCACCACCTGCGTGCGCGGGCTGATCTTTTTGATTTGCCGCGTGGTTTCCACCCCGTCCATGCCCGGCATGATCAGGTCCAGCAGGACAATGTCTGGAATCAAATCCGTAACCATCTCGATGCCTTGCTCGCCAGAACTGGCTTCCCCTACCACCCGGAAATCTGGCAGGGTTTCAAGATAGGAGCGCACCCCTTTACGCACAACCTCGTGGTCATCGACGATCAAAATAGTAATTGGCTCAGTCATGGCTGCCTCCCACAATCTCTATAAATATACTACGAATGTCCGTTCAAAGGCGCGGTGATCACAACTTTTGTTCCGACGCCCTGTTTGCTCTCGATGCAAGCCTCTCCACCCAGGCTCTCTGCACGCTCTTCGATGATGCGCAATCCCATACCGCCAGATTTATGTTTCATGTCGAAACCCCGGCCGTTATCTTCGACGGTCACAGCGATACATTCAGCATCGTATACCAGTGAGACGTCTACCTGATCGGATTGGCTATGCCGGGCAACGTTTGCCAGCGCTTCCTGGATCATACGATAGATGGCTTGCTCCCTCTCCAGGTCCAGACGCCGGGGGTTCTGGATATCGAGGTTAATCATAACCCCATTTCGATTTTCCCACTCGAAAACATACTCACGAAGCGTGGTCGCCAGCCCCTTTTCTTTGAGGGCCATCGGGTACATTTCCTGGATCAGGAAGGTTAATTCCTGGATGACTTCGTAGACCAGATTTTCCGCTTCCATCAAATGTGACCAGGCTTCCGAGGGATCCTTTTTCAGGATGCCGTTGACAGCTCCCAGTTGTGCCAAGGCCGCAAACGCTTTTTGCTTGGCACTATCGTGCAGGTCACGCGCTACGCGGTTGCGTTCCTCAACCACAGCCAGTTCCTTGGTCTGTTCGAAGAGCTGCATGTTTTCGACCGAAAGCGCGGCTCGTTGCACCAGGGCAGCGAACAAGCGCGCCGTATCTCCGGTGATCGCTCCGGGGCGGGTAAAGCTGACGTTAAAAACACCGATCGTCTGTTCGTTGACCTTAATGGGTAGATGCACCAGCGAGTGGATACCTTCGGAAACGATCGCAGCCCGGATGTCCGGCCTGAGCGTGACCAAATCGATCTCGGGTACGATGAGAGATTCTCCCGTTTCCAGAACCCGACCGACCATGCCTTCCCCCTTTTCATATTTCAACACTTTCAGCGTTTCCGGCATAAACCCGTGACTGACTCTTGGGACAACTTTGGACTGCTTCTCGTCCCACACGAAGACGATACCACGGTCGGCGTGCAGCATTTTTACAGCCACTTCTACAATGGCCCGGAAAATCTGGTCGAGGGTCATGGCGCGGATGATGCGCTCATCTCCGGAATACAGCGCTTCCAACTCCTCGGTACGTTTTTGTAAGGCGCCGGTTCTTTCACGCACCAGGTATTCCAATTGTAGATTTTGCATTTGGATGCTGCGTACACGCAGGCGGTACACAACCAGGACAAAGGCGACCACGGACAATATCATCAATATCCGGAAGGTCCAGGTATCCCAGAAGGGCGGAATAACGGTGATCGTGACTGTCTGGTTGCTTTCATTCCAAACGCCATCGTTGTTTGAGCCACGCAAGTGCAAAATATAGGTGCCGCCGGGCAGGTTTGTATAGCGGCCCTCCCGATTGTTGCCGATATGATTCCAGTCTCTGTCGAAATTTTCAAGCATGTAAGCGTACTGATTGCGGTCCGGTTGTGCGTAACTTAAAGATGAAAATTCAAAGGAAAAATTATTGTTTGGCCAGGCAAGAGTGACTGCGCGCATCATTTCCGGCTGCGGTTGCTCGGCTTCAGGTTTCCCTTCCTGGATGAATGAAGTCAATACGACAGATGGCAGGTATGTGCTGTCGATGATATCGGCAGGTTTAAAAACGGTCAGGCCGTTTACACCGCCAAAGTACATCGTGTTGTTATGCGCTTTTGCAAAGGCGTACATATTGAATTCATTGCTTTGCAATCCGTCACTGGCAGTGTAATTACGAAAGGTTTCGGTTTGCGGATCGAAACGAGAAAGTCCGAAGTTTGTGCTAAGCCATAAGAAGCCATCTTCATCTTCGAGAATGCCATAGACGACATTATTGGGCAATCCGTGTTTTTCAGTGTATTTGATAAACGAGTCTGTTTGTGGATCATAACGGTTCAAACCGCCCCCCGCAGTTGTTACCCATAAGATTCCCCTACTATCCTGATAAAGAGCCATGATCGAGTTGTTGCTGACGCTGGTCGGATTCTTGGGGTCGTGCAAGTAATGGGTGAAACTTTCGCTCTCAGAATCGAGACGATTTAATCCCTTGTCAAAGGTGCCAACCCAAAGATTTTTATTTTCATCTTCGAACAAGGTGGTGATGTTGCTGCTGCTCAGGCTTGTGGGATTGTCGGGCTCATTTTTAAAGGAAATGAAAGTTTCAGTGGTCGGTTCGAATAAAGATAAGCCGGATTCGGTACCGAACCATAGATAGCCGAGATGGTCTTCAAAGATAGTATTTACCGGCTGTCCGGCCAGGCTGGTTGGATCCAGGCTGTCGGGGCGATAATTAACAAATTTTGTATGTCCGGGATTAAGGCGGGATAGGCCCATCGCTGTGCCCACCCACAGGGTGCTGGTGCTGTCTTTGTAAATCGAGTAGACCTCGTCACTGAGTAAACTGTCCGGGTTGCCCGGATCGCTGCGATAGTGCGTGAACAGGCCCGTGCGGGGATTGAAGCGGTTCAGTCCACCATCGTAGGTGCCAATCCAGACGACTCCCAGCCTGTCGACATAGATGGGGAAAACGATGTTTGCGCTCAGTGTATCGGGGTTTCCCGGTTCATAATGGTAGTAGGTAAATTTGCTCTGGGCGCGATTGTATTTGTTGAGCCCACCGCCATAGGTGCCAATCCAGAGCACTTTGCCCTTGTCCTCGTAAATGGTAAGGATGGAATCGGTGCTCAAGCTGGACGAATTGCCGGGGTTGTGCTGATGGCGGACAAAGGTATGCGATTCCACGTCCAAACGATCCAGGCCATTGTCCGTGCCTACCCAGAGGAAACCCGAATGATCCAACTCAAGGGCCAGAACGTTATTGCTGGACAAAGTTGCCAAATTCGTGCCGCCGTGCATATAGCGCGTAAACAGACCGGAATCAATATCGAGGCGGTTTAAACCGTGTCCGGTCGCAACCCACAGGTATCCACGCTCGTCTTGTGCCATCGCTGTGACGTGGTTGTTGCTGAGACTGCTATTGTCCCTGGTGATTTGTTTATAGGCGCGAAACGTGGAAGTGGATGGGTCATAGATATTCAGCCCGCCGCCTTCCGTTCCAACCCACAGTGTACCCGAACCATCCTCGAAGATGGCTGTGATGTTATTGCTGGAAATACTATCAACGTCGCTTGGATTGTTGCGAAAATGTTGAAACTGGCCAGTCCGGGAGTCGAAGCGATTCAGTCCATTTTCCGTACCGATCCACAGATTTCCACGGCTGTCTTCCAAAAGAGTATTGACGTGGTCGCTGGACAGGCTGCTGGGGTTTTCCAGGTCATTCAAATAGTGTTTAAAGCTATCCGTTGTCGGGTCATAGCGGTTCAGCCCGCCGAGGCGTGTGCCGATCCAAAGGTAACCGCGGCTGTCTTCAAGCAGCGATGTTATCCAACGATCGTTGATACTTTCAGGGTTTTCCGGGTCGGGTCGATAGGTCTTGAAGTTGTAACCGTCATAGCGATTCAAACCGTCCTCGGTACCAACCCACAGGAAACCAAAATGATCCTGCACGATGGCATGGATCACACTTTGTGAAAGCCCGTCTGCCAATCCAAGGTGCTCAAACCGCAGAGTACTGTTTACGCCGGGCAGCGGATATTGTTCATCGCTTTCAACCAAAGCAGGAGGAGTAGGGATTGCCTGGACCTGCGTAGGCGCGAGGGTAGTTTCCATTCCGCTGCAGGCTGCCAACAGAAGGGAGGTTATCAAGATCGCAAAAAAGGTTCGTGCTTTTGCCACAATTACTCTGTTTCTCTACATATATTATATGTTGTTATAGCATTTTTTCTTACGTGATAATATAGGTACTCTGGGCCTTTTCACTGCGTCTCACCTGCACCCATCGCAGATGCGGTGTTGCACAGCGACCCCGCCATGTTGCGGCGGGGCGAGCGACGGAAAATCCTAAAGAATCATAATACAGTATAGTGTAAGATTCGACTTTACGTTTGAACCACTGGTACGATTTTGCCCCCCCTCCAACGAGGGGTCTTTAATTA
>JBAVJG010000527.1:0-3676 GCA_049687655.1 Anaerolineales bacterium
GTGAACACCGTGATTGGAGTCTTTGTCGGAGTTGGGTTC
The DNA here is from genome assembly GCA_049687655.1 of Anaerolineales bacterium. Taxonomy (GTDB): domain Bacteria; phylum Chloroflexota; class Anaerolineae; order Anaerolineales; family Villigracilaceae; genus JAABUE01. The sequence continues at coordinate 40 of JBAVJG010000527.1, forward strand.
AGCGTCGGTGTGGCAGGGATCGGTTCGCTGAGGGGCGTCGGCAAAATGGGCTGAGTTGGCGCACTCACGACCGATATTTCACTTGCAAAAGGTGTAGGAGTCACATAGGTACCCCAAAGCGATGGGGATGTCCCACATGCACTCAAGAGGGATGCTATGGCGATAAGGAGGCTAAAACTGCGTTTCACGATGTGACTCCGTCGATATTATACCTGCGGGGACTGTATTGTATATGAGAGACACATTTGAAAGAAGTCCGAAAATAAGGAGGGGCGAAGCTGTGTTCGCCCCTCCTTATTTTCGGAAACTTCACCTCAACGCCCGATCTGGTTCAGGTCGTTTCTTCCATCCCAGGCTTCCACGGCCTTTTCCCCTTTTGTCAGGAAGCCGTCATACTCGATGCCGTTTCCGCTGGAGATCCAGCCTTCCATCTGGAATGGATTTGTGCCATCGGCGGCGATCCATTCACCGTTGTATTTACGGGCAATGTGCACGTGCGTGCCGTTGGAAAATCCTCCCTCGCAAGACGGATGCCCGATGCGTTCTCCGGCGTAGGCGTACGTTTGCGCCGGGATGCGTTCGCGGTTTTCGATGTGCATATAGAAAACCACCCAACCGGTCTGCTCGTAGCCATCACCGTCCAGGTCCTGCATCACTGCGCCGTCGCCGGTGCGCACGATCCAGCCGTCAGCCACGGCCACCACCCATTCGTCACTGGGTGTGCAGCCTGCCAACTCGCCGGGCGGGCCAAAATCAAGCGCAGCCCAGGCCGAACCGGTATCCCAGCCGCCGTGTGGACCACCGGTATACGACCAGACCTTCCCCGGCTCGAACGGCAATTGCATGGCTGGTTGCGGTATGTTAGGCGGCACCAGCGGCTCGATCCCCAGGTCGAAAGGGTTACCGAACAGAAAAAAATAGGTCTGGAAAAGTCCGAAGGCAGTCGTGTCGCCCTGCCAGGTGAACATATCATCTAATTTGGCGAAGAAGCCCTGCACGGCGGCTGTCCCGGCGTTGATGGTTGGTGCAATGGGCAGCACGCTACCGTCTGCCAGTACCCAGGTCGAGATGGCATTGACGCGCCAAAGGTAGTAGCCGCGGTTCAGGGTATTGGCCGACCAGGTCATTTGTAAGTACAGCCCCGAGTGCCAGGGGTCTAGCAAGCCTATCGGATAATCAAGGCTGGAGGGGCTTGAATTCGTCACCCAACCACTTTGATATTCCAATAAAGCCAGAAGCAGGCGCGGGTTAACCGAGTAATTTTGGGCCACACGCGTAATAATTTCCGCACCGCTCAGGATTTCACCGTTCACATCTTCGCTGTAAGCCGCCAGATACCCGCCTTGCTGCTGGATGTATCCATTCACATCGAACGCAGCACTGGCCGGTCCATATACTAATTCTGAATTGGGGATGATCTTGAAGTCTGGACCCTGCTCACCGGGAGAAGGCGCCGGGATGGTCAATTCCTGCCCGACAGATAACAAATTCGCATCCGCCAGCCCGTTGGCCTGCATCAGTGCCTCCAGGCTGACTCCGTATTGTTGGGCGATCAAACCAAGCGTATCCCCGGATTGTACGATATGTTGGCCGGGATCCACCCGTGGCGTGGGCAGCGCGCGGGGCGAATCTGGCGTCGGAGATAAAATCGGCACGCCCGGCATACGGGTGGGGGGCAATTGCACACTGAAAGGCGCCAGTGTGGGGGTCGGCCCCATTCGCTGGGCGGGCCCGACGGTTGGGACGATCACCGTCCCGGCGACAACAGGCACGACGGTTGCATTTTCACCTAAGGGCACAAATGGATTGTAGCCTTCAGGAGTAACTGTGGGCGTCTCTGCGCTTTTCTTACAGCCAGAGAGCAGCAGAGCGATCAATAACAAGATAAAGATTGTGCGGCGCATGCGGAAGATTTTACCAAAGACTTATGCTTCTCTGTGCAGTTATAAGGTCTTACAAGTCAATGACCTGTAAGACCTTATTATGCTGGGATTCCGAAGTCTCCGACTTTGGTGTAAGATCGGGAGACTTTGCATTCCAAACTATTCTATGTAGCAAACCCGCTACCTAGGATGTAGTTTTCTAATCCTTTAATGGTGCTCTCGTGGTCCGAGATGAGAATATCCACCACATCGCGCATAGACACCATGCCTACCATCTTTTCGTCTTCGATCACTGGCAGGTGGCGGATATGATGCTGCTTCATCAACCCCATGCACTGGTCCATGGATGTATCCAGCGTGACGGTGAACATTTTCTCGGTCATCAGATCACGGACATTCGTATTTTTGGCAGAAAGGCCTTTGAGTTCGCATTTGCGGGAGTAGTCACGCTCGGTAAAAATACCGACGATTTTATCCTTCTCAGTTACCATCACGGCGCTGATGTTGGCTTTAGCCATGATTTCCAGCGCCTTGAGTACGGTTTCATTGCCCTCTACTACGTAGTTTGTGCCATCCGTTTTGGAGTTCATCAATTGTTTTACAGTTGCCATCCTCCAGCCTCCTTGTCTTAGTTGATGTTATCAGTATAGCAAAGAACGGGGGAATTTTCCCACGAAATTTTATGGCTCTCGAGGATTCTCCGCCGTTAGTCCCGCTGCAGTTCGGCGGGGTGAAAAAGTCCAGATTTGGGGGTATCTACCACTGCGTCTTCGCGCAGCGAACGGCGGAAATTCCCAAAGAACCAATTTTATAGAACAATCAAAATACTTGTGATGCCGAGAATGATAATAATCCCGAAGATGACCAGCCAGCCCCATTGTCCTTGCTGGGCAAAATAGCCAGGACTGACCACAGAGGTGTAGAGCAGCATACCAACTGCGACCAGAAACAGGGATGTGGCCCAGGGCATTGAAATAAGCAGCCCGATGCCTGCTACCAACAAAGATGCCGCCGTAAGTATTTCGGCGGCAATGTGGAATTTGATGCGAATGGGCTCAGTCTGCAGTTCAGGTATTTGTACCTTGAAAAAGCTCAACGTCCATTGAATGATCATGCCAATCCCAACAAGGATTGCGAAGAGGGCCGGGAAGATCATTGCCTAGCCTCCCCAGGGCATCTCCGCATATACTTCGAAGGCTTCGTCGTGCATGCGCTTGAACAGGCGCTCGTGACCGGCTTCCCAACGTGCCAGCATATCCAGCACGATCTTGGCATCCCCTTCCGCTTTGGAGGCCGTCTGGTGATAGAACTCGGAGAAGTCGCGCTCGATCAAGTAGGCCATGCGCAGTACGGGCAGGTCCGCGACCATGGCTTCATTGACAGTCTGCTCGATCATTTCTTTGTCGGCGCGGTTGGCGAAGAATTCGGTTTCGTCCAGTTCCGGAGCAACCTGTTTATTAGGTTCTTTTGCGTCCAATGCGTTGATCTGCGCCTGGATGAATTCGATGTGGCGTTGCTCTTCCTTGGCAATGGCCTTGAAGGCTCCAGTCGCGGCGGCGTTGGAGAGGCGCTCGGCATTATTTTCGAAGAAGGCCTTGCCTTCGTATTCGCGTTGCAGGGCGTATTCTAAAACTTTGCGGATGTTCATGATACCTCCATAATTCTGTAGGGGCGAAGCATGCTTCGCCCCTACAAGTTTATACCAATTCTACCTTTACTGCTGTCACCTTATATTCCGGAATCTTCGCCACTGG
>JBAVJG010000528.1:0-8410 GCA_049687655.1 Anaerolineales bacterium
AAACTCAGCGGCCCGGACGAGAACCGCATCGGTTTGCTGTGCCGTTTTTTGGACAACAATTATTATTTCTTCATGGTCAGCAGCGACGGCTATTACACTATCGGAAAGTATATCGGTGGGAACGCCATCCAGCTTGGACAAAGTGAGATGCAGTTCGACGAATCCATCCATACTGGCCTGGCGGTCAACCACCTGCGTGCTGATTGTAAAGGTAACACCTTGATTTTTTTCGTCAACGGGACACCGGTTGCGAAAGCGGAAGATACTGATCTGGCTGAAGGTGATGTCGGTCTGCTGGCAGGCACATTTGCGCAGCCGGGTGTGGATGTAATTTTTGATAATTTCGTGGTATTACAGCCCTAATAGGGGCGAATGTCCATTCGCCCCTACATATGATTTGAAATGAAAGTTTATCTAGATACCATCGGTTGTCGTCTTAACCAATCTGAAATAGAAACAATGGCGCGCCAGTTCCGCGCTGCCGGGCATGATATTGTAGGTACGGCAGACCAGGCTGATATGGCTGTGGTCAACACCTGTTCAGTCACTTCACGGGCTGCGGCGGATTCGCGGGGGGCAGTTCGGCGCATTGCACGCGCGGGCGTGGACAGAATCATTGCCACCGGTTGCTGGGCTACTCTGCGGCCTGAAAAAGCCGCCGCTTTACCTAATGTGCTGCGTGTAGTGAACAATGCTCATAAAGATGATTTAGTAACTGATCTACTTGAAATCTCTTCAGAAACCTTTGATCTCGAACCTATCGCTCGTGAACCCTTGCCCGGCTTGCGGCAGCGCACGCGCGCCTTCATCAAAGTGCAGGATGGTTGCGACAACCGCTGTACATTTTGCATCACAACCGTGGCGCGCGGCGAGGGACTTTCCCGTCCGCTGGCGGATGTGATTGCGGATGTTCAGTCCGCGCTGGATGGCGGCACGAAGGAAGTTGTGCTGACAGGCGTGCATCTCGGCTCGTGGGGCTATGAGCTTGACGCCCACCTGCGTGATCTGGTCAAAGCTATTCTTACGTACACCGACGTGCCGCGCTTGCGCCTGTCGTCGCTTGAGCCCTGGGATCTGGATGCGAACTTCTTCCAATTATGGGAAGACCAGCGGCTTTGCCAGCACCTGCACCTGCCACTGCAATCGGGATGCGCGGCAACGTTGAAACGTATGGCACGCAAGACCACTCCCGCCTCGTTCCGGGACCTGGTAACTGCTGCCCGACAAATCATGCCGGATGCGGCCATCACGACCGACGTCATCGCCGGGTTCCCCGGTGAAACGGATGAGGAATTTGCCGAGTCGCTCGCGTTCATCCGTGAAATGGATTTTGCAGGCGGGCACGCTTTCACCTATTCGGCACGGCCCGGGACCGGGGCAGCGCGTCTCGGAGGCCAGGTCAGGCATGAGGTCCGGAAAGAACGCAATGCTGTTTTACGGGATGTGTTTGAAGAGGGGGGCAAGTCCTATCGTCAGCGCTTTATCGGGCAGAAGTTGTCCGTTTTATGGGAATCGGTCACAGAGATGAACGGTCAGGGCTGGCAAATGGAAGGTCTGACGGGCAACTATCTGCGCGTGAGAGCCCTTGCGCCGCAGCCGATGTGGAACCAGGTCTCATTGGTTGAGTTGCAAAACAGCGATGACAATGGGATTTATGGACAATTATTGAACATTGACCCTTTGCACCAGCAATGAGGGACGTTCGTCACTTTTGTAAGGGTGGGGGAAGATTGTATAATATTCGTGCTATTCTTCACAGAAACTATCCAAGGAGTAACACATGACCGCTCAGTTAATTGATGGGAAAGCAATTGCCCAAAAAGTCCGTGATGAAGTCAAAGAGAAAACTGCTGCGCGCGCTGCGGCTGGAAAATCACAGCCAGGCCTGGCAACCGTGTTGGTCGGCGAACGCGTTGACTCGGCTACATACGTCAGCATGAAACAGAAAGCTTGCGCCGAATTGGGAATGACCTCTTACCATCATCCTGTTCCTGCGGACATCAGTCAGGAAGATCTCGAAAAATTGATTAAAGAATTGAACGCTGACCCCAAGGTGCATGGCATTCTGGTGCAATTGCCCCTGCCCGATCATCTGGATGAAGAGCGTGTTTTACAACTCATCAGCATTGAGAAAGATGTTGATGGATTTTCCCCAATTAATATGGGCCGTCTGGCGCAGAAGGGTCGCGAACCCCTGTTTGTGCCCTGCACACCTTACGGCTGTATCTACTTGCTGAAGGAAGTTGGTGTTGAGATTTCGGGCGCCAATGCAGTCGTTTTGGGCCGCTCGAACATTGTGGGTATGCCCGCAGCATTGCTGCTGGTGCGCGAGAACGCCACTGTGACCGTCTGCCACTCCCGCACCAAGAACATTGCCGATGTGGTTCGCCGGGCCGACATTATCATTGCAGCCATCGGCAAGATGGAATTCGTGCGCGGGGACTGGGTCAAACCCGGCGCGGCCATCATCGACGTGGGCATCAACGATAAGCCCGATCCCACTAAGAAGCGCGGTTATCGACTGGTGGGTGATGTCAACTTCGATGAGGCCAAGGAAGTAGCCGGTTATATCACTCCCGTCCCCGGCGGCGTTGGTCCGATGACCATTGCCATGCTGATGGCAAATACGCTACGCGCCGCGGAAATCCAGGACGGCGAGTAGAACAGTACATAGGGAATTAGTAAGTAGTGACCCCGCTGGGATTTTCCCGGCGGGGTTTTGTTTTTAATACCTTGACATAATATCAAATTGCTACTATTATTAACCTAATAATATATATAGGTAGTTTGTATTGTGAGCTTGTGACAACAACTGGGTTCTCCATTTGAGAAAGGAGTTCATGTGGTAGATCAGGATGTGATTACCAAAAAATTTCAAAAAGAAATGAATGCCGGCATCGCTTCGCTGGTTCTACTTAGCGTGATGGGGCAGGCTAAAGAACCAATGTATGGCTACCAGGTCGCCAAACTGCTGGATGACCACAGCCAGGAAACACCTATGATGAAGCAGGGCGCGCTCTATCCCGTGCTGCGTTCGCTGGAAGGCAACGGTCTGTTAGAGAGCAGGGTCGAGCCGTCTGTATCCGGCCCACCGCGGCGCTATTACAACATCACCGAAGCCGGCCGCCACACTCTTCAAATCTGGGAACAAATCTGGGGGCAGACGAAGACCTTTGTCGATACCGTTTTGAAAGGAATCAGCTATGACTAAGACTGTGGAAGAATATCTGGATGCTTTGAAGGGGGAGCTCAAAGGAAGCGACAACGCCACTATCCAGGATGCGCTGGCCGACGCCGAGGAACATCTGAGCACTGCGCTCGAATCGTTACGAGAGGGCCAGCCAGAATTGGATGAAGCCGACGCGCTACAACAAATCATCGAACAATACGGGACTCCCGGGGAAACAGCCGCAGCCTACCTGGAAGTAGAACGCCGCACCTTCCCTGGACTTACACCTGCCACTATTAAAAAACAGGGTTCGTCCCTCGGACGTTTCTTTGGCATCTACATTGATCCGAGAGCCTGGGGAAGTCTGCTTTACATGTTGATCGCCTTTTTGACCGGCATCGTTTACTTCACTTGGGCTGTGACTGGATTATCCCTGTCGGTTTCCTTCTCCATCTTCATTTTCGGCCTGCCGGTTGCCTTACTATTCCTGTTATCCGTACGTGGGGTAGCCTGGCTGGAGGGCCGCCTGGTCGAGGCGCTGTTGGGCGTGCGCATGCCGCGACGTCAATTGTTCGCGCCGCAGAATACCAAGCTGCTCGAACGCATAAAAGTCCTGGTGCTCGACAAGCACACCTGGCTCTCGATACTATATATGTTGATACAGTTCGTGCTGGGCACGGCTTACTTTGTGATCCTGGTCACGGTATTCTCATTTTGCTTGTCAGGATTGGCTATCCCGTTTGTTCAGGAAATATTCCACCAGCCGACAGTTTACATGAACGATTTGCGATATTTTCTGCCAACCTGGAGCTATCCGCTAGTTATATTAGCTGGCGTTATATTGTGGACCTCCACCATGCACCTGGTCAAGTTGGCAGGCAGCTTGCACGGACGCTACGCCAAAGCACTTTTAGTGACCAGTTAGTATGAAGAATAAAAGACGGGCACGCGCCCGTCTTTTGGTTTAAGCGAAACGGTTGTATTGCTTTAGGAGATCTTGCAAGCGATCATGTGGTAACGCGGGCACGCGCAAACTTTTTCTGCCTGTCATCGTTTCAGCGGCTACCAGGGTGTTCAGAATGGCTTCTTCGGTTGCCAGGACAGCCGCGGCAAAGATGGAATCAAGATGATCATTGGGCAGGATTTGCACGCATCCTAATTCACTGCTCGGGGCTGCCACACCTCGATTGGCAGTGGAAAAGGCCAGGAAGATATCCCCGCTGCCGTTGCCGCCCAGGCTGCCCGTGCGAGCCATGCCGAGCGTAGCACGCTTGGCCACGCGTTTGAGCTGGTATGGAAACAAGGGTGCATCCGTGGCGAGGACGACGATCAGCGAGCCTTGTTCGCGGAAGGGATTTTCCCCGCTGGTGAAGGGAGCATCTTCCTTGATATGCTGGCCGACCGGGACCCCGGCCACTGTCAACTGGTAGCGGCGGCCAAAGTTGGCCTGCACCAATGCGCCAATCATGTAACCGCCAAGCTTTTCAGGGAGTTTACGGGAGGCAGTTCCAGTGCCCCCTTTGAATTCGTAACAGATCATGCCGGTACCGCCGCCGACGTTGCCTTCAGTGATTTGACCTGAGCCTGCAAAATCTAGAGCTCGCACAACATGCTCTGGTTTGATGTGGAAACCGTTCATGTCGTTGAGCCAGCCGTCCGCGGTTTCGGCCACCACCGGGATGGACCACATCTGGAACATGGCATTGTTCCTGACTTGCCAGTCGATGACCGTATCACGCACAATTCCGACACTATGAGTGTTGGTAATGCAAATCGGCCCTTCGACAAAACCACCTTCATCCACCCAGGCCGCGCCGGTCATTTCGCCATTGCCGTTGAAGGAAAAGATGCCACCGAAGACGGGATCGTGGTCCACTTTGCCGCGCGGGTGGATAGCGGTCACGCCAGTCCGCACGGAAGCGCCTTCGATAAGGGTGGCAAACCCAACTTCCACCGTCGAGACGTCGGTGATAGCGTTGTAGGGGCCGGGTATTCCTTCCAGTGGAATCCCCAGGTCGCGGGCACGCGGTTTGGATGTCGTCATTGTTCTCCTCCGTTTTTACTGCAATTTATAAATTGGATTTACACGTCCTATAGAAAAGATCGAAAACGGCGATAGCCTTTATAAGAAAAACTCCGCCAATATAGCGGAGTTTCGAATTCAGTCTGCCGGAACGAGGTTCTCGTCAGAAGGTGTTAGAGAAAAGCGCTTTTGCCTGCCAAGGCGCAGATGTAGCACGTAATAGGCGAATGCGGCTACGGCACAGAGCACGCCGGCTATATACCAGAGCAGGTTGGGGTTCATATTGTCGAGAATAAGACCGGCCAACCCGGGGCCAAAAATAGCTGGAAACCCCCAGGTCAGGCCAAAGACGGCCATGTAGCGTCCGCGTTTATCTTCGGGGGCGAAGTTGGCAGCCAGCGCCTGGCTGGTGGGCATGATGATCATCTCGCCAATGGTAACGATAACGATATTGAGCGCGAACAGCCAGTAGGCCCCCACAACGCCAAATAGGCCGAATCCGATCATGTAGAAAAGCGTGCCGAGCGCCATCATCAGGAAGGGTGGACGGTGTTTGATGCGCCTTGTGACCCAGAACTGGAACAGGATGACCGTTATAGCGCTGGTGGACATCAAAAAACCATAACCTTGCGGATCGACACCGTGGTTATCCCGTAGAAAGACTGACAATGTGCTGTACATCTGCTGGTAGGCCATCAACATCAGCATACCAGCCACAATGAAAGCCACATACGCCAGGTCTTTCAACACGGCGCCATAGCCTGCAAAGGTTTGCAAGACACTCTGGCTTTCGGTTTCTGCCGTAGCTGCGGGTTTGGTCTCGGGAATGAACAAATAGAAGAGTCCGGCTACGAAGCAGGAGATGACTGCATCGATGATGAATAGATACAGGTAGGATTGATTTGCGATCAAGCCACCGATGGTCGGGCCGATGATCCAGGAGATGTTGGCTACCACGCGCAGGATGCCGAAGCCTTCGGCGCGCTGCTTTTCGGGTAATATGTCGGCGATCATGGCCTGGTGAGCGGGATGAGAGATGTCCGAAAGCAGACCGGTCAGCACGGCCAGAGGGTACAACATCCAAAACGCACTGGCAAAGCCGAGCAGGAGTGTGCTGAGGGCGCTGAAAACCAGTCCGAACAGGATCAGGCTGCGGCGACCGAGTTTGTCGGTCAATGCACCGCCAATCATGCCTCCCAGCATGCCGAAGAGTGAGAAGAAGCCCAGAACTGTGCCAGCCTGAGTCACTCCGACGTCGAATTTCTGAGTGATGTAGAGCATGAAGAATGGAAACAGCATGGTACCGCCGACACGGTCGACAAACATCACGCCGACAACGGTCCAGAAGCGGGAAGGGAACTCATTAAAGATTTTTCTCAGTCCGGAAAACATAAAGTCCTTTCGTTGCGGATGTGCAATAATAGCACAACTGTTCAGTTTATAGAATAGTGATTTTCGGTATTTTTTTGCGAACTGTGTAAGTCTACGTTTAATACAGGAAGCAGGTTGCAGCCCGATTTGAGGTGCAAAGTATGTTAAGGTACAATGACGCTAATCCTTGGCAATCCGATATCCCTGCCAGGGAAAAGAAAGGAACAAAATGAGTGAAGAGTTACAGGTAAATGAGGGACATGTCGTTTCCATGGAATATACCTTGAAGGTTGACGGTGAAGTTGCAGATACATCCGAAGGCCGCGAACCGCTGGAGTATGTGCATGGGGCGGGGAACATCATCCCCGGCCTGGAACGTGAGATGAGCGGTATGGAAATTGGTGAAAGCAAAAACGTAGTTGTTACAGCCGCGGAAGGGTATGGTGAGGAGGATGACCAAGCATTCATGGATGTGCCCCGCGAGCAGTTCCCCAAGGAAGTTCCGATGAAGGTTGGCACTGAGATTCAAGTGCAAAACCAGGAAGGGCAGCCCATGTATGCCCGTATTGACACAGTGGGGGATACATCTGTGCGTTTAGATTTCAATCATCCCCTGGCCGGTAAAGATTTACATTTCTCTGTCAAAGTAGTTGGCTTACGCGATGCCACTGACGAGGAAAAAGAACACGGTCACGTGCACAGTCCCGGTCATCAGCACTAACAAAAAATCCCGCCACCCGGCGGGATTTTTTATCCAACATGGTTGGATGTCCTCATTCGCAGAGCGACTGCTCGAGAACATGCTATTCTTCATACGACGGCCAGGGGATTTCCGCAGGCCCGGCGAAGCCGTGTTTTTCCTGGACAAAAACCCGTCCGCGGGAAGGCTGGGAGCAGCCGGGCTCATCGACAAATGAAACTTCAAGGAAGTTGGTTGCCAATGGCTCGAATTTGATCTGTCCCGCATCGCAGCGCCAGACCTCGATAATGTAGTGGTTCATGCGCTCGTCCTCTTCGTCGCCTGCGCGCAGGGGGATGTCCATCCAGGAGACCGTGACCGTTTTTCCTTCCCTGGCAGCACTTAGAACCGCAGTTGGTGGGTAATAGGGTGAAACCGGAAGTTTTGCCTTCTGCGGATAGACTGGCTCTACATTCATGATGTCCCCGTTGAAGTCCATGAATTCGGCCTTAACCCAGCAGGGCTTGTTCCCGCCGATGGCCTGCACGTAAACCCAGTTCGCATCCTCGAGCCGACCGATAACTTCCAGGCGGTTGCCTTTCAGTAAACCGGTGAAATATAGATAAGGCCAACCCGGTCCGTATCTGCATGTCAAACGGTCGACGTTCACTTCACCGATCAGTGTGATGTAGGTTGGGATGGGGGTCGCTGTATCGGTTGGGGTAGGGGCGTCAGTTGGGAAAGGCGTATTAGTATTGGTGGGAGTGGCCGGAGGCGCTGTTGTGCTTGTTGCAGCGGGAGCAGATGTGGGTGTAGGGAGAGGCGTGGCCTCCGTTGTGGACATACAGGCAGTCAGGCCCAGCAAAGTGATCAACAGTATCTTTTGGGTACGCATCCCGTGATTATACAGTCATCTCCCCGGACTCTTGCAATCCAACAATAGATGCAATTCCCTGCAGCACCAGGCTGCCCCCAAACAGGATCATCACATTCTTGACATCCCCACTGACGAGGGACAAATGCAACCCCCACATCGCGCTGCCTGTTCCCAACAGCACCAGCAACAGACCAGCCATCAGCATCTTCCCGGGACCGATTCCCTGCGTACCGTCTCGGAAGGTGAGAATCCCCGCCAGGATGACCGAGACCCCCGTCCCCACGCGAACCC
>JBAVJG010000529.1:0-3098 GCA_049687655.1 Anaerolineales bacterium
ATTCAACAAGCGCGCAATCCGTACCTGGGAAAAGAACGGTTTTCAGCAAACACAAAATTTCAAGCGCAGTATGGATGGGATGGAGTTTACTATTATGACGTTGACTTATACTGGCTGAGCAAGACAGTCAACGCCAAAGCTATACCAATCAAACTGCCTAGGAATACTCTTGGCGGGCTACAAAGAATCTTGGCGGCCTTGGCGGTTCAAACCTATACATACCTCCCAAACCAATCCAGCGTGCGCGCCCAGGCATCCATGGCAGCTTCGGGATTGTAACGCGAACTGGTGTCGTTGTGGAAGGCATGGTCGGCATTGGGGTAGATTTCCTTTTCGAAAATCTTGTCATTTGCCAGCATGGCAGCCTCGATCCGTTCAGCCGTCCCTGTGATGCGTCCATCCAGTTCACCGTAAATGGCCAGAACCGCCGCCTGGATTCGTGACAAGTCTTCCTCGGGTGGCGGTGGACCATAGAATGGAACCGCAGCCTTGAGTTCCGGCATCTCGACCGCCATCAGCCAGGTCACGCCGCCGCCAAAGCAGAATCCAACCATCCCCACCCGCTCCGCATCCGTGAAGGGCTGCTCCCCCAAATAGGCCCATCCGCTCTTGAAATCTGACACGAACTGCATCGGGTCGATATTCCCTAACGCGCCAGGCACGTTCGATTCGCCCACCTGGGCGGAACCACCCTGCCGCGAGAGCAGATCGACCGCCAGTGCAACGTACCCCGCCATCACCAGACGGCGGGTCACATCCTCAATGTGCGGATTCAGGCCGCGGTTCTCGTGGCAGACCAGGATGACGGGGAACGGACCCTCTCCGCTGGGGCGGGCCAGATACCCCATCAAGGTAGCGCCCTCGCCTGCAAATTCAATGGGGCCAGCTTCAATCGCCGAGTCATCCGGGGCAACAGTGGCAGGTGAGGGTACAGGTTCTGAAGCGTCGGGTTCTTGAGCAGTTGGCGGCTGTGTGTCTTCCGGTACCGGGGTTGCCGGTTGGACTTCTGTGCTTGCTTCAAGCGGTACCGGGGTGCAGGCGGCCAGGACGGATTCCGCAACCAACAGGCTGCCCGTCACGGAGGCGATAAGCTTGAGGGCATCGCGCCGCGTTAGGCGTTGTTCCTGATAATCCTCCGTAAATTCATCTACCAGATAACGTTGAAAGGTATTCATTTCTTATTCTCCTTACTTCTAAAGAGGATTCGCTTAAAAGGCTCTCTGGGATTTAGCGTGGAGGCTCCCAGATTTAGGGGTGTGACGGAGAATCCTAAAGAACCGCTTAAAATGCACCACAAAATCGGATAAAATTAGGTTGAATTACAATTCTAACCGAAAAGCAATTCAGTCGCGCTTAATGTTCGCGTGGTAAAAATCAACAAGATGACAGAACAGCTACTTGATATTACTCTCCCCGCCAGAACCGGACTGCGTTTCCACACGGTTTGCAAACGAGTCTTTCATGCGGATTCAGCCTATTTTCCGCGAGCCGAATTTCACGGCAAAACCATTTACTTCTGCACCGATTCGTGCTTGAATGCGTTTCTCGCCGATCCCGAACGCTTTTATTGTGCCCACAGCCGACCTGGCTCACGAAAGTAATCCTGTTTATCGGTAATTTTATTGGAGTACCCATGATCGAACCTCGCAAACCCATCCATTATTTCCAGATCGACGCCCAGAAAAACAGAGAGATCGATGGCAGCACCATCGTCGAGACCCCCGTCTCGCTCACGGTCAACGGCGAGGTCTGGACCACCTTCATGTGTACGCCAGTCCACCTTGAAGCCCTGATGGTAGGATTTCTCTTTAATGAAGGCATTATTGATAGCATGGATGAAATCGAAGATGTGCGCATCTGCGAGCACGGCGATAATGTGGATGTCTGGCTAGCCCACGAAGCTCCCAAACCGGATAGCTGGACACGTACCTCCGGCTGCACCGGTGGTGTGACGGCAGTCGCTTCCGTTGAACGCCCGCAGCCTGTATCCGTTTCTGACGAATTCAATCTGCTCCCCGGTCAGATCAACCGCCTGGTCGAGATGCTGTTCGAATCGCAGGAACTCTACCGCGAGACCGGCGGCGTCCACACCTCCGCGCTCAGCGATGGCGACCAGGTCATCCTTTCTGCGGAAGACATCGGCCGCCACAACACGCTCGACAAAATCGCCGGTCTGTGCCTGATGGAAAACATCTGGCCCGAAAAGCGCATCCTGATCACTACCGGCCGCATCAGTTCCGAAATGTTGCAAAAAGGCGTACGCATGGGGGCAAAGGTGGTGGCCTCGCGCACTTCGCCCTCCTCGATGTCTATTGAACTGGCCGAAGCCTGGGGCATCACATTGATCGGTTATGCCAGAAGAAATAGATTTAATTTGTATGCAGCGCCGGAGCGAATTCTTCTCAACTCCCCCCAGCCGTCCTGATGAAGGACGGTTTTTTCTTTTAAAAAATACAGGATAAACGTACTCACGAAGTAACGATTAAAGCAACTTTCGAGAAATACCCATAAGCGCAATAATCAGGGTGGATTGTTAGTGAGGTTTCATGACAAACAAAAAAATCAAATACCAACCCGTTCCCCCTGAAATTAGCGAGCTTGTTGCCGAGCATGGGAATGATCCCGAAGCCCTGCTCGAAGTGCTCGTGGACCTGGAGACGCAGCCATCGGGGCTTTCCCCTGAGACTGTTACCGATGCTGCCAGGGCGCTAAAAGTACCGCCCCACAAGGCTTACGGAATGGCGACCTTCTACTCTATGCTCTCTTTCGAAGAGCACAAAAAGGTGCTGCGCGTCTGTGATGGACCGGTCTGCTGGCTCAAGCGTGCTTCGGAAACCCAGGCTGCGCTCGAAAGCGTCGCAGACCAAGATTGGACGGTCGAACGCTCCTCCTGCCTCGGTCTGTGTGATCGCGCTCCGGCCGTACTGGTCGAAGATGAACAGGCCGGGCCAATCGCTCCTGAAGACGCCACAAAGACTTGCGAAGGCTGGCGCGGCGTTCCAACCGACTATTCTGAACCACGCCCTGGCGAAGTACGCGTCATGATGGCAAACGCGGATAAGATCGATCCTGATGAGATTAACTCAGCACTGGAATCT
>JBAVJG010000530.1:0-2548 GCA_049687655.1 Anaerolineales bacterium
GATAAACTACGAAAATATGCAATAATAGGGACGGGAGCGCAAGATGCAGGTTTCTAAATCACCGAAACTTATTCATAACTTTCTGGTTTTTACCGCCGTGGTTGGGCTGGTCTTCACAGGCTGGTTGGCCGGGCATATCCTGCGTCATACCACTCCGGCCATCCAACATCCCCCCGTGCAGGAACTCGATCCACATATCAAGAACGGCTTTGAGCCTGAAGGGATCCGGCGCGAGGTAGCGCTGACGGGGATAGGCGTTTTCATCAGTGACGGATCAGCCATCCCTGGCGAGTTCGCATTTGCAAGCTGTTTTGGAAGCACATATTACACCTCCCTGCCCGCCAAGTGTCGTTCCGCCAGTGGTGAGTTGGTACAGGTGGGGGGAACAGAAACGGAGCGCTTGTTCATTCCCCCGGTAAGGTAAGCTGTCCAATTTATATTGACTGTTATCAGCAGATAACAGCTATTTTTTAATCATACTATCGTAACCTTCAAGTCCGTGTTCAAAACAGTAAAATCAAAACAATAGAAAATAACAACACGTGGATGGGACATCATGAAATTCAGAATACAAAGCCGGGGCAGGTCTCACCAGTTGGACAAGTTAACGGACCGAGTAAGATCCAGGGTTATCAAGATCAATGAAGTGCTCGAATTCTATCACCCTCCTACGGGGGAGGAGATCCAAACCGCCATCTCAAAACTTCCAAAATATGAAACCTGCCAGGTGCAATTCCTGGAGACACTCGCCATCAAAAAACTTTCTGATTAGGGAAAATGCCTTAACGCACGCCCTCCCCGGAGAGAGGGGAGGGCGAGGAGAGGAGAAAATCTGAGGCTACCGGGTTTGCTTCAATGTGCTTGTTACGGCCTTTTTTTATTATGAAGGGTATACAAATAGCTGTGGCATGTTGGCCGTTTCAGGGTTTCGAGCCCGTTAGCCTCAGATAACAATATCTTAACATGACTAACTTCAGAAAGAATCAACGTTTCCGAAAGGTAGATTGCAAATTCGTAACATGTGAAATTATATTTATAGCTGTTTACAAACCAAAAATATTTATCAACCAATATGCTACAATCAAATCATATTAATGGTATCCATAATGAACTGCAAAAACTGTAACTCAGCGACTCCCCCCAACGCCCGTTTCTGCCCCAACTGCGGACAGCCGCTCACGGCAGAATCCGCTCCCCCGGAGGGAGCGACGGGCGCTTTTAGTCCGGACCGCTACCTGCCACGCGAACTGGCCTCTAAGCTGGAAGCCTCGCGCGCAGAGGGGAGCATGCAGGGGGAACGCCGCATCATCACTATGTTGTTCTGCGATGTCAAAGGCTCCACGGCCGCCGCTGAACAACTCGATCCCGAAGAATGGACTGAGATCATCAACGGCGCCTTCGAGCATATGATCCGTCCCATATACAAGTATGAGGGCATGATCCCGCGCCTGATGGGAGATGCTATCCTGGCCTTTTTCGGCGCGCCCATCGCCCATGAAGACGATCCCCAGCGCGCCGTGCTGGCCGGGCTGGAGATCCAGGAGAGTATCAAACCGTACGAGGAAGAAATCCGTAAACGCTTCGGCGTCAGTTTTGCGCTGCGAGTGGGCATCAACACCGGACTGGTGGTAGTCGGTGAGGTCGGCTCGGACCTGCGCATGGAGTACACTGCCATCGGGGATGCCATCAATCTGGCCGCGCGTATGGAACAGACCGCTGAGCCCGGCTCGGTCCAGATTTCCGAGGAAACTTACAAGCTGATCGCGCCGTTCTTTGAGTTCGAGGAACTTGGCGGTATCGAAGTCAAGGGCAAGGCGCAGCCGGTGACTGCTTTCCGGGTACTATCCGTGAAAGAGACGCCGGGACAATTGCGCGGATTGGAGGGGTTTTCGGCCATCCTCGTCGGGCGCGAGGCGGAGATGTCCGCACTTGAGGGACATCTGGCCGCGTTGGGTGATGGAACGGGGGCAGTCCTCACGGTCCTGGGTGAAGCGGGGTTGGGTAAATCCTCTCTCGTAACTGCCGCCCGCAAAAAACTTGACTCCACGTCCATTTCCTGGCTGGAATCACACGCCTTATCCTACACACAAACCATCAGTTATTATTCATGGCGGCAGATCGTCCGGGCTGCCATCGGCGCGCGTGAGAGCGATTCCCCGGCTGAAGTCCGTACCAGACTTCAGGACACTTCCGAGCGCATCGGTTTTTCAAGCGATGCACTGCCCTTTCTCGAGGCCATGCTGGCGGTCGAAAGCCAGGATAGCCTGGAAAAAGTGACAGGGTACCAGGGCGAGGAACTTTTCGAGCGCATCACCGCTGCCGTCCGGAGTTTTCTGTTGGCCGCCATGCACGAAAAGCCACTCGTAATCGTCTTTGACGATCTGCACTGGATGGACGAAGCTTCCTTGACCCTGCTCTCGAATGTGGTCAACCTGGTGGAAGAACATCCCCTCCTGTACCTGTGCCTGATGCGCCCGGAAAATGACACCCCCGCCTGGGACTTCAACCAGCGCGTCCAACGCGATCTTCCAGCCTGCTCCCGCCAAAT
>JBAVJG010000531.1:0-4679 GCA_049687655.1 Anaerolineales bacterium
GGACCAGACCGAGGTCACGGTAGGTGCGGTTTTTGAGGGTCACCCCCTCTTCCATCCCGACCCGATTGAACCGATCGGGTTTATCATCCCAAATATCATGCTCCCCCAGGCTGAAGTCTACGAGCATGTTGGAGCGACCGGCCCCGACGATGTTTTAACCTATTTACCCGAATTTCTGTTTGGGTTCTACGGTAAGTACCTGAGCATCTTTCGCGAATGGGAATGGTACAGCGAGGATTTAGAGAAGTATGATTTTCTCTTCTCACCGACCTCAGTTGGTACCGCTGCCTTGGTGCGCCACCGAAAGAGTGACACGCTGCTGGATCTGATGCGTGATGCGGACTGGTAACCTAGGTAGGTCACTCCCAAAATTCGGGTAGTGATTTTATCTGTTCCCAACCCTCTCCTTTTTGCACGCGTTGGACGCCCAACTCAGTGAAATACGTATCAAGCACGGCCGCCCGTTCCTGTGCCAACGGCGGGTTGCAATAATCTTCCTCTTCCCAGACGGCCCAGCCCTGCGGATCGAGGCGCGCGTTCTCGAGACTGTATTGCAGCGCTCTGCCAAACGGCCGCATTTGTTCGATCTCCCCGCTGTCGAGGCGAGATCGCAATTCAGTGAGTAAATCTTTGTGAACTTTGGCTTTGACCAGGTAATGTGCCATCTTATCTCCTTATTAGCTACCTGACAGTTTGTTTCAAATGTACATCGTTGGTCGAGTAGGCGGCGCTTTTCCGCCGTACACCTGCACCGAACGCAGGTACGGTGTCGAGACCAAAATAGCAAGAGGAATCTTTAAATTTGTGGTCTCGATACTCCGCTTCGCGTTACTCGACCACCGAAAACATATTGAAAATTAATTCTCCGGTTTTTCTTCCTGCTCTTCCAGAATCATCACTTTGTAGGCCTCGGCGTATTGCATGCCTTTCTCCTGGCCCTCTTCTTCAGCCCATTTGCGCATCCAGTCGTCCACATCGTGCGTATCCACCTGACTGACGTGTTTCTTCAGCGCGGAAATTTTAGTCTCAAGCGTGTCGCTGATGTCTACCCAGGTGTCGGGTTTTTCGGCGCCGTGGATGTAGACTCGTTTTACGTTGTGCGGTTCGTAGCCCTCGTCCAGCAGGTCAGCAAACAGCAGACGCGACCCGGCTGAAGGAAAGGCCGCATACAGTCCGATCTGCGCCGCGGCGCGATGGTCAGGATGGTTGATGTAACCGTTGCCGTAGAAGACTGCCTGCGGGTCGCCGATGACAACCACATCCGATTTATAGCGGCGGATGAGTTTGGTGACTTCCTTGCGCAGGGCGACACTCGGCTCCAGTTCGCCGTCCGGCTGGTGCAGGAAGATGGATTCTTTGATGCCGAGGATTTCGTTGGCGGCGATCTGTTCGGTCTCACGGATGGAGGCCAGAGTCGGCTTGTAATCGGCGGCATGCTCGGGGGCGTTCGAACCGGCGGATCCGTCCGTGATGATAACGGTAATGATTTCGCATCCGGCTGCCGCCCATTTGGCTAATGTGCCTGCAACGGTAAAGTCCTGGTCATCCGGGTGGGCGTGGATGGACATGGCGCATTTGGGTATATATTCTTTTTCGCTCATCATTTCCTCTTGCAACTACGGATTGACTGGATTGTATCTCACTTTGCCAGTCACTCTGTTTCCTCGTTATCGATCAAGGTCAGGAACGCTTCGACAACCTCGGGGTCGAAATGCTTCCCCGATTGTTTCAGGATGTACGCCCGTGTTTTTTCCTTTGACCATTTTGCCCGGTATGGGCGGTCTGAACGCAAGGCATCCCAAACATCGACCACAGCGAAGATGCGGGCTGCCAGGGGAATCTGCTCGCCCTTCAAACCGCGCGGGTACCCGCTGCCATCCCATTTCTCATGATGGCAGTAAGGGATATCTAAGGCAGGCTTGAGATAAGAAATCGGCGAGAGCCATTTGTATGCATATTCCGGATGTTGGTAGATGGTTTCCCACTCGTCGGGGGTGAGCAAATCGGATTTCTGTAGCACGGAATCGGGCACGCCCATCTTGCCGATATCGTGTAAGAGTGCGCCCTGGCGAACATGCACGAGATTCTCTTCCTCAATTCCCACCTGGCGGGCTAACTCTATGGTCATATCGACCACTCTGCGACTGTGTCCTTCAGTTTCCATATCACGCAATTCCAGCGCCCGTGCCCACCCCTCAATAGTGGCGTCATAAGCCTGGATTAATTCCAGGTTTGACATCTCCAGATTATTGAAGAGATTGATATTATCGATCGCAATGGCAGCTTGTCCAGCCAGGGTTTCAAGGAAGTCCATCCATTCATCATCTGGATCGAATTGCTGGCGGTTGTATATCTCCAGGACCCCAATGATATTCCCTTTGGCAATCAAGGGGACTCCAATATAAGCAACAAATTCTTCGTTGCGGAATTCCGTAGAGCGCAAGAAACCGGTGTTGAGCCTGTCCAAATCCAGAATCTGGACTACGCGTTGTTCCAGGGCAGCTTTTCCGGCAAATCCTCTTCCCAGATGAAGTTTGGTCGTTTGTAATGTTCGTGTGCGGAAACCCTGCCCGGCAACGAATTCAAGGCTTTGCAATTCTGGCTGGTAGAGCAATACCGATGCCGCATCTACCTCCAGCAATTGAAGAATTTGCCCAAGTAGAATATCCAAGGTCACTCGCAGATCCAGGCTGCTGGTGATGACCTGATCGATGCTCCGCAAAGCGGATAAGCGCTCCAGACGCTGCTGTGTCTCTTCGAAGAGACGGGCGTTCTCCACAGAGACCGCAGCTTGATTGGCAAAAGATGTCAGCAGCGTGAGATCACTTTCTGTGAATTTATGTTTCTGTGTGTCATGCAACACGTGGATTACGCCAATTACCTGATTATGCCAAAGCATGGGCACACTGATGACTGCACTGAAGGGGGAGACGCTTTCGAACGCATCCGCGCGACCCTCCCATTTTTGATAATCATCGATGATCAGTGGTTCGCCTGTATCAGCCACAATTCCAGCAGCGCCTTCCCTGTATGCCAGTACGGTGCCAGTGTAGTCGGTCGGTGTTTTGTAACTGACGACACAACGCACCTGTCTTTGTTGCGAATCACACAAATACAGGCCTCCACCGGTACCGCCAAGCAGGTCTACAGCGCGCATCACAATGGTGTTCAGCAAATCAGGCAGTTCCTGAACGCTGATGATATCGAGCGTAGTCTGGTAGAGAGCGCTCAATTCGTCGACCCGGCGGTGCAATTCATTTTCTGCATGCTTACGCTCGGTGATATCTTCGAAGATCGTGGCAAACTGTCCTTCTCGAGGGCGAAAAGCCAGTACTGAATACCATTTTCCAAAAGGTGCTGACTTTTGTTCAAAACGTATGTCATTTCCGGTGAGAGTGACCTCCCCATATCGACCAATCCAATCAGCAGTGTCATTTTCAATATCAGGGATAACCTGGGTAACTTTTTTCCCAAGAATGTTTTCACGTTCAAGTCCGGTCATTTGCTCAAACGCGTCGTTGACCTCTAAGAAGATGTAATCAACGGGCTTGCCCTCATCGTTCAGAACAATCTCGTGCAAAGCGAATCCATTCATCACATTTTCGAACAACAGCCGGTATTTTTCTTCACTTTCACGTAGCGCCGTTTCAGTTTGCACCCGCGTGGTGATTTCTCGGATGACCGTACTCGTCTTTTCGTTCCCCTGGGCATCTGTGAAAATGGCAGTGGATATTTCGCCCGGGAACTTCGTACCATCCTTGCGCACGAGGGTCAACTCGCCGCGAAAGCTCCCTTTGCTGGCGCGTTCCTCCAACGCAGCTGAGAGGCGCGGATCGTTCTGGTCTACCATTTCGTCACACCCAATGCTCTTGAGCTCTTCCTCGGTCCACCCAAACATATGGCAGGCAGCCGGGTTGGCAGCATGGATACTGCCGTCAGGCGCAGTAAGCAGGAGGGCGTCGATACTTGTTTCGAACAACAGTCGGTAGCGCTCCTGGCTTTCTCGGAATTTGAATTCGGTTATTGCCCGGAGGGTTAACTCACGCCGCAGAAGGATATAAATCAACAAGGCGCTGATCACAACGTAGGTCCAACCCTTGTAAGTCTGCAGCTTGGTGAGCAGAGAAATATCTGTGATAAACGCCGCGAGCAAGCGGTCGGAGAGCAGGATCCACAGTCCCCCAAACAGTGCATACAAAAGTGCAACCCGCAGCTCAACTTGAAGTTTGGACGGTTTCATGGCTACCTCAAATAAAAAATAAAGAAATGAGTGCGATAAATTTCCCCCGCTGTACGTTGGATGATTGTGTTCCACTGGAATTGGGCGAAGAGGTTTTTGGATTTGATTCCATGCCAAATTATTAAAATAAATAATAGACAACCAAAACATCGATTTCGAGAAAAGTAAGTATGCAGTATAGCATAGTCAAACATTCAAACAGGGTTACAATATTTATACAATTCTGTTCCAAGGAGCTCACCAATGTCCATTGTTCTTGATGGTTCATCCCTGACAATCGAAAGACTGGTTGCGATTGCAAGAGATAACGAGAAAGTTGAACTTGCCCCCGAAGCTCTGGAGCGCATCAAAGTATGCCGAGCAATGCTGGAAGAAAAACTTGCCAATAAAGAGATCATGTATGGTACCAACACCGGCATCGGCGAGTTCTCGGAAGTGC
>JBAVJG010000532.1:0-7819 GCA_049687655.1 Anaerolineales bacterium
CCGCCGCGCGCAGGCGAGACGCCCGTTCGCGGGTCACCTCGCCCAGGCAGCGCACGGTCAGGCCGGGACCCGGAAATGGCTGCCGCCAAACCATCGACTCGGGCAGCCCCAGCGCCTCCCCGACAGCCCGCACCTCATCTTTGAATAAATAGCGCAGCGGTTCGACCAGCTCGAACTGCATATCTTCCGGCAGGCCGCCCACGTTGTGATGCGACTTGATCTTCTCAGCCTTGTTCCGGTCCGGTGCGGACGATTCGACCACGTCCGGGTATATGGTGCCCTGCATCAAAAACTTTGGCTGCCCAAGTTGTATCGCTTGTTCTTCGAAAATGCGGATGAACTTCTCGCCAACGATCCTGCGCTTTTGTTCCGGATCGGTCACGCCACTTAATGCGCGGAAAAATATCTCTTCTGCCTCCACGGCCACCAGTTCCGCACCCATCTGCTCGCGAAAGACCTTCACCACCTGCTCGCCTTCCCCTTTCCGTAAGAGACCGGTATCCACGAAGACGGCTACCAGTTGATCACCGATAGCTTTGTGCACCAGTGCCGCCGCCACGGACGAATCCACGCCACCGCTGACAGCCGCCAGCACGCGCTCGTTTCCTACCTGCGCACGGATGCGTTTCACGCTCTCCTCGATAATGGAAGCAGGCGTCCAGGTGGGAGATGCGCCGCAAATATCGACTGCAAAATGTTTGAGCACTTCTGTTCCGTTGGGCGTATGATGCACTTCGGGGTGGAACTGCACGCCGAAGTATTTGCGCTCGAAATCGCCCATGGCCGCGTATGGGCTGTTGCCCGATTTCGCCAGCGCAACGAAGCCATCCGGCAGGCGGGTAATACGGTCGCCGTGGGACATCCACACCCTGGAAAGCACATCTAGCATGGTGCCCGCCATCAACGGTTCGATCTCTGCATAGCCATACTCGCGCTTGGTAGACGGGTCGACCTGTCCGCCAAGGGCTACGGTCAAGGCTTGCATGCCGTAGCAGATTCCTAGAATCGGTTTAGCGGAAGCAAGCACAAAGTCCGGGATGAACGGGGCGTCCGGTTCGTAAGCGGAACTGGGTCCGCCGGAGAGGATGAAGCCCTTGGGGTCCAGCGCCATGATCTGCTCGGGGGGCGCATCCCAGGGGAATAGTTCGCAATACACCTGCGCCTCACGCACGCGGCGCGCGATCAGTTGGGCGACCTGAGAGCCAAAATCGAGGATGGCAATGGAATCAGTCATCAGTTTTCAATGAATCGGAGATCAGATGAAAATGCAAATGCGGGAAATCCTGATACTCCCCGCCGTTGACGATCAACCGATAGGCGGGGAGTTGGAATTCAGTAACAAGCGATTGCACGATAGCGAACAGGTCGGAAAGAAAAGCCGAAGCAGGGTCGAGCTCCATCAGGCTGGGAACTGCCCGTCTGGGTACGAGCACCACATGAAACGGATAGGCTGGTTTCGGATGATAAAACGCCAGCAGCGTATCCGTCTCGCGCAGGCGCCTGGCAGGGATGGCGAAAGGCATGTAGGTAAAAATCCAACTGGTGATATGGGAAATCGTTTTATGCATTACGCGATTATGTTTTACAAAACGCACGCTGCGTAAAAGGTATTGCTAAACCTTACTCCGCGAACTCGAACGAGTCATTGTCCATCGAAGAGATGCGCGCCAGCGCTTCAATTGGAACACCCAGTGGCTTCAGTACATCGCGTCCACCCTCGAATACTTTCTCGATCAACGCGCCGATGCCGACGATCTTCGATCCGGCGGTTTCGGCCAGACGCACCAGCCCCAGGATAGTGTTGCCACTGGCCAGAAAGTCATCTATGATGAGCACCCTTTCACCACCAGCCAGGTATTCCGGGGATACAATCAGTTCCACGGTGCGGCCCTTGGTGTGCGAGGGCGCCAGAGTCAGCAACACCTGGTCAGGCATGGTGATGGGTTTGTGTTTGCGTGCGTACACTACCGGCACGCCCATATGAAGTGCGGTTGATACGGCCGGGGCAATGCCGGATATTTCGGCGGTCAACACTTTCGTCGCGCCAACCGAAGCGAAGCGTTTCGCAAACTCCTTTCCACATGCGTCCATCAAAGCAGGGTCCACCTGATGATTGACAAAACCATCCACTTTGAGAATTCCATCTCCGAGATTTTTCCCCTCTTGCAAAATACGATCCTGTAAAACCTTCACAACTACCTCCCAACGCGTTTTCCAGGTCTGACAGGCCTTGTATCCTGAGAGAACTTTCGAAAGGCCTGTTAGATTTATATGGTCTAGACATTTTACATCGGCATCCCCGAACTCGCTAGGTGTCATCTTTCCTGTGCTTATGCTCGTCTAAGGTTCAATGGGGAGATTGTGTTAGAATCTCAAGCCGTGAGTGAACAACCTACTCTGATTTTAGCTTCCAACTCCCCTCGCAGGCAACAGTTGCTCGCGCTGGGCGGTTGGGCGTTCCAGGTTTCCGTTGCAAACGTGGATGAAAGCCAGTTCCCCAATGAAGCACCCGACGATTATGTGCTGCGTCTGGCCAGGACTAAAGCGCTCAAGTGCGCTGAAAATGCACACAGCACGCATGTGGTCATAGCAGCAGATACGGCTGTTGTGGATGGAGACGATATCCTTGGCAAACCTGTGGATGATCTGGACGCAGTCCGCATGCTCAAACGCTTGCGCGGACACACGCATCAGGTCTACACCGGGCTTGCCCTGCTTCGAACTAGCGATGGTCATATCCTGACAGACCTGACCGTTACCAACGTGCCCATGCGCGATTACATCGACAAGGAAATCGATACCTACGTCCAGACCGGCGACCCGCTCGACAAGGCCGGTGCCTACGCCATCCAGCATCCACGCTTCCATCCAGTTGAAAACCTGGAAGGCTGCTTTGCCAGCGTTATGGGTCTGCCGCTCTGCCGCCTGACTTACCTCTTGCAACAATTCGATATAACGCCTGAAACTTCGGTTGGCATCCGCTGCCAGGCCAAAATACAGTATGATTGCCCTGTCTCCAGCGCGGTTGTGCACGGAGAGTTAGTTAAATAATTATGACTTACACGGTCCTCGAAAAGACCGAACAAATAAGGTGAAGAATGAAACAACTTCGCTGGATAAACCTGATTGTAATTTTCGCGCTTCTCTCTGCCTGTAGCTTTAGCTCAGATGGAATCGGGTTTGCCTCCATTTTTAGCACGCCCACACCCCTGGCTACCCCAGCCATGAAAATCACCTCCGCACCCGACGCCGAGGAACCTATCCGCGTCTATTTGGAAGCCTTAAAATCGGGAGATTACTCCACAATGTACGGGATGCTCACCCAGGTCAGCCGAGACGGGATCACAACCGAAGACTTTGCTGTACTTCATAGTGATGCGCTCGACAAAATGGGGGCAGGTGATCTCGATTACGAAATTCTGTCTGTTTTGATCAATAGCCCATACGCAGCCCAGGTTGCGTATCGTCTCACCTACCATACCGCGCTTCTGGGCGATATTTCTCGTGACATGGTTGGCAACCTGTCCCTGGAAGAAGGGCAATGGAAGTTGCAATGGCAGGAAAGTTTGATATTGCCTGAACTGGCAGGTGGCAAGCGGCTGGCAATGGACTATCAAATCCCAGCCCGCGGTGACATTTACGACCGGGATGGCGAAGTGATCGTAAACCAGTCCAGCGCCTATGCATTAGGGATCATCCCCAACCAGATATCCGAAGAATTTCTGGGAACGCTGGTCAGTGAGATGGCTCGCATTTGTATCGTGGACCCGGAAAGCATTTGGAATGAAATCGAAGCCTCCGCGCCAGCCTGGTACATTCCTCTTTGCGAAGCAACCGAAGAAGAGGCGGAACGCGCACTAAACTTGGGAGCAATATACACGCCGTATGAAGCGCGCTTCTATCACCAAAACCTGGCATCGCAAACAGTAGGATATACACAGCCTATTTCCGAAACACAACTCCAGGAATACCGTCGTCAAGGGTACCGTGGTGATGAAAAGGTCGGACAGGCCGGGATCGAAAAGTGGGCTGAAGATTATCTGGCCGGGCAACATGGCGGTTCACTTTATGTCGTTGATCCATCAACAGGACAAATTGCCTCCCGTATTGGTTCAGTCGATCCACAGCCGGCATCCTCCGTTTATCTGACCATCGATAGCAATTTGCAATATTACGCCCAACAGGCGTTGATAGATTTCCGCGGTGCGGTGGTCGTCATGGAACGTGATACCGGGCGTGTTTTGGCGATGGCCTCCTCACCTGGTTTCGATGCCAACCTGTTCGAACTGACCAACTATAACAACAGTATGTTGGGCGATATGCTCAATGATATAAACCAGCCTCTTGTAAATCGTGCTGCTCAAGGGCAGTATCCGCTCGGCTCGGTCTTCAAGATCATCACTTTTTCAGCCGCCCTGGAAAGCGGACTGTTCTTGCCCGAGTCGACCCTCGACTGCCAGTACGAGTGGACTGGATTAAACGATCGAATACGGTACGATTGGACCTGGGATCACTGTCAGGATGAAATAGCGGAAGGCGGAGAATGCGACGAAGCCTCTACCCTGCCCTCCGGCTTGCTGACCTTACCCGAAGGCTTGATGCGCTCCTGTAACCCCTGGTTCTGGCAGATTGGCTTTGATCTGTTCAACCATGAACGCGGTGGTGATATTGCCAAGATGGCGCGCGCTTTTGGTTTCGGTGCTCCCACCGGGATCGATCAGGTGGCGGAGGCATCCGGTCAGATCACTGAACCGCCCGGATTGGTGCAGGCAGTCAATCAGGCTATCGGTCAGGGCGACGTACTGGTCACCCCGTTGCAAGTTGCCGTGATGGTCTCCGCCGTAGGAAATGGCGGAACCATATATCGCCCGCAACTGGTTGAGAGGATCCAGCCCATTGAAGGGGACCCGACCGTCGTCTTCAAACCCGAAGCGCGTGGCACGCTGCCTTTGCGCGAGGACAATCTAAAAGTCTTGCAAGATGCTATGGTCAGCGTTGTCCAAAATACGCTCGGCACCGCCCATTTCGCGCTCCGTGGCCTGAATATCCCCGTGGCAGGCAAGACCGGTACAGCCGAGTCAGGTAGCGGCAATCCGCACGCCTGGTTTGCCGGTTACACATATGCAGATGAAGAAAGTACCTCGCTGCCGAATATTGCAATCGCTGTGGTTTTGGAAAATGCGGGCGAGGGATCCGAATATGCTGCCCCCATCTTCAGGCGTATGGTTGATGTCTACTATACCGGCGGTCCGAGAGCGCTGCTCCCGTGGGAGGCAAACTACGGCATTCACAAAACGCCTACACCTATTGGAGGCATCCCCACCAATACACCAAAAGGTGGTAATGATTAAGTTAGCTCTTGCTAAGGTATGAAACGCATTGTCTGGTAACTCACTTCATGGTTTGATCATCCGGGCCCAATCTGGTTTCTTCACGGTAGAGACCGGGGAGGGTCCGTTCGTTTGCCAGTTGCGCGGGCGGCTGAAACGGGGCCCACGGACGGGAGACCTGGTAGCCATCGGCGATCGTGTCCGTATCACGGTGCTGGAGGATGGTTCCGGGATGATCGAAGAGATCGAGGAACGGAAGCAGGCTATCGTCCGGCTCGACCCGCGGCCTCAGGGCGAGTACCAGCAAATCCTGCTGGCCAACGCCGATCAGGCGGTCTTCGTCTTTGCCTGCACCCATCCCCAACCAAAGTTACGCATGCTCGACCGTTTCCTGGTCATCGCCGAAAAGCAGGAGATCCCGGCGGTCATCGTAGCCAACAAAGTGGATTTGGTCGGGGAAGAGGAAGCCATGTCCATCTTTGGCCTGTATACTGAGTTGGGCTATCCTGTCCTTTATACGTCTGCTAATACAGAGCAGGGGGTGGAAGACCTGCGTTCCGTGCTTACGGGCAAAATCAGTGCGCTGGCGGGACCGAGCGGTGTGGGCAAGTCGAGTTTGCTGAACGCCATGCAACCGGGACTGGGACTGGAAGTGGACGAAGTCAGTCAGGCTATGAACAAGGGAGTACATACCACAGTGGTGCGGCAATTGTTCCCGCTGGTAGGTGGTGGGTATGTGGCTGACACGCCCGGCTGGAAATCACTGGCATTATGGGACACTGAGCCAGAGGAGATTGATGGCTATTTTCCCGAGCTTCGCGAGCTTGTGCCGTACTGTCAGTTCAGCGATTGCACACATACCCACGAACCGGGTTGCGCGGTGCTGGCCGCCCTGGAACAGGGAGATGTGCACCCAGACCGTTATGATTCATATTTAAGGTTGCGTGGCGGGGAAGAATAATCCGAAAATTTCTAACCAATTTACGTCTTGTGTCCATCTAGCTTTGTGGTACAAATACAGTATGGTGGACTCTGCGGATGCACTCAAGCAGGAAAATTGGGGATTGCTCGGCCATGAGTGGGCAGTAGACATGCTCCAGCAACACATTTCCCGTGATGCGATCAGACATGCGTATCTCTTCACCGGACCTCCCGGCTTGGGAAGGCGTACCTTGGCTTTACGTCTTGCCCAGGCTTTGAACTGTACCCAATCACCAGCCCCCGGCCATCCCTGCGGCGTTTGCCGCGATTGCAGACAGATCCAATCTATGACCCACCCGGACCTGTCCGTTGTGCAGGCTGAAATCGAAGGCGGGACTCTGAAAGTCGATCAAATCCGCGAGGTCCGCCGGGCGCTGACTCTCAAACCTTACCAGGCAAAATATCGGGTTGCGCTCTTTTTGCGCTTTCAGGAGGCCAGCGAAGGGGCTGCCAATGCGCTTCTCAAAACCCTCGAAGAAGCGCCGGAATATGCTATTCTCGTCTTGACTGCCGACAGCCCGGAGCAATTGCTCCCGACAATCACCTCGCGCTGCGAAGTGTTACGTTTGCGTCCGTTGTCCGCGGATGTGATTGAATCCCATTTGCAACAGCATGGAGCAACGACTGAGCAGGCGCATCTACTCGCGCATGTTTCCAGCGGCAGGCCGGGATATGCTTTGAAATTGTTAAACGACGAAGCTTTGCTAGAATTCCGCGCCGAGCGGCTGGCAGACCTGGGGCAACTACTTTCCTCGACACGTGTTCAAAAATTCAACTACGCCGAAAAAATGGCAAAGGATAAGGAAGCTATGCGCCAGGTATTACTGGTATGGCTGTCCTACTGGCGAGATGTGCTGCTGCGCGCCAGTGGCGCGACGGCCTCCATTTCCAATGTAGATCAAAGCGAAAACATCACAGCGCTGGCCCAAAGCCTTGAGTTGGGAAAGGCGAGGCATGTGGTCCATGACGTGGAAACAGCGCTCAAGCGATTGGATCACAATGTTAATGCGCGATTGTTGGCAGAGGTGCTTCTATTAGATTTGCCGGAGGTGTAATATGTCGAGAAAACAAAGGCGTCAAATCATAACCACTGTTGTATCAATTCTGGCGTTCTTGTTGGTGCTGCAATTACAACCTTTCGTCATCAGAGCGCGTCAGGGCGTGGACGGTTCGTTTGGCTACCACCCATACTCGGATGATTGTCTCGGATGGGTCGGCCCGGCGGATAGCATTTCCTGGTTACCATTTGGCGCTCTCGAGTTTCGCCTGGGGTTTTTTAATTTTCACTATAATTTTCTGAAAGAGGACTTTGACCAGGCTCTTCAAATGTGCATGGGGCAGGATATCGTCTACGGGGAATAAGATATCTTTAAGACTTATGCACATTGCGAAAAGATACCGAAAATAAGGGGGCGTGCAGTGCACGCCCCCTTATTTTCGGGCTTCCACCGTATTTTTGCGTAAGTCCTGATTTTGTAAGTTTCCGATTGCATGGCTCATCATAGAGC
>JBAVJG010000533.1:0-4299 GCA_049687655.1 Anaerolineales bacterium
TGTAGTTTGCTGGGATTGCCTATCCCTGAAACAATGAAAGCAACATCGTTGGTGTAATTATTAAAATGGGATCTAAAAAGACGGGCAAGCGTAAGTTAGCTTGCCCGTCTTTTTGTGTGTATGACAACGTTATCATAACTCGTTCGCCAAACACCTCCTGATTTTTAATTTCTATCTCTTGTGTGCGTGTTTGAAAACACACTTCCCATTAGATAACTTAATTAAGACTTGAGACCCATCCCATCTCATTTAGGGTTTCTTCCAGTACTTTCAAGAACATACGGCAATCTTCGACGTGAATCTGCCCCATGTTTGCGATCTGGAACATATTCTGCTCGAAGAGATGTCGCTTGCCAGGATAGACCACGTAACCCTTCTCGTCCAGTCGGTCAATAAAATGCGCCAGACTAAGTTCTTTGGGCAGAAAGACTGAAGTGACCGTATTGGAGCTAATCTCGTCAGGTAACAATATCTTGAGGTTAAGCTTTCGGACACCCTGACGGATTACACTAGCACAAGCCTGATAACGTTGAATGCGCGCTGACAATCCCTCCTCGATCAGTTCCTGCAGAGCTTCATCCAAGGCAACGATCATGTTGACCGAAGGTGTGTTGGGCGTCTGGCTGGTTTTATCGGCAACTGAGATATGTTTTTGTAAATTCAGGTAGACATTGCGGGCAGGGATCTCTGCCGCGGGGGGAATACTGGAACGGCGGGCAACAACAAAGGATACGCCTGGCAACCCTGAGACGGCTTTGTTAGGCACGCTGCTGCAGATATCGATGTGGTCTCGCAACACGTCGACATCTTCGCCACCGAACGCGCTGACACAATCAACGTAAAGATATTTGTTGAATTGATGTACCACTTCGCCAATCTCGCGAACAGGGTTAATCATAGCGGTGCCGGTCTCATGAAAAACCATACAAACCCACTGAATTTGGGGGTGCTCTTGCAGGACAACAGTCACATCATCCACTCTGGGTAGCTCTCCCCAGGCATAGTCCAGCACATGTAGCGAATATTGGTAACAAGAGAGGATGTCTGCCAAGCGCTCGCCGAACTCACCGTTCTTAATCAACAAAACTTCCTCACTCTGCCTGATTATAGAGGATAAAGCAGTTTCATTGGCGGCGGTGCCAGAGCCGCTGACCACTACGGCAGTGTAATCTTCACTGGCACTGAAGAGCTTTAATAAATTTTGGCGAACGCGGGCTAGGATTTGCTCAAACATTGGGCGACGGTGGCAAATATCCGGATGTGTCAGCGAGGCCTTGATACGGGGTGAAGTCATCACTGGGCCGGGGCTAAACAGGTATTTCTTTTCAATCATTCTTTTCTTTTCCTTTCCGAATAGAAGCATTTCAGAATTTTTTAATTTTGAAGGGCTACTTATCTGATAGATAAATAGCCCGAAGGTCAATTTTACACGATGGCTTACTAAGTCTAAGCCAAGATTTTCTCCGAAGCTTTCACCAGGACAGCTATTTCGCGGGATACTGCCTCATCCAATGGCGTTGGTTCATGCGTTGCCAGTATGTGTTTTACTCGCTCGCGGGCGCGCTCACGAAAGGGTTTAGCGCCTTTGGCTTCCCATGTGCTCCTGGTCTCTCTCAGGAAGATCCTCGGGAAATACCGCTCTGTCTTGAAATATTTAAAGGTCAAGTCGTCGATCAGGTAGTTGCCGCCCGGACCAGCGCGATCAACTGCATCAAAAGCAGTATGCTCCTCGTCGGTGTCCATGCCGCTTAACACCAGCTTGACGATGCCGTGGATCTCATCGTCCATTACCAGTTGTAAATGGCTGAACGTTTTACCCTGTTCGATCATGCCAGCACCAGAGAACACATTCGTACCCGCCAGGCCCGCCAGGAAAGCGAAATTTGTGCGTTCCAAATTGGATTGCTCGTCGGGCAAAATGGAATCGGTCCACGGGCCGTGAAGGCTAACTGGCACGTTATATAGCTCACGCGCCAACTGTGCGCCAACCGCAGCCATCATGGCTCCCTCAATCGAACCGGTGAGTCCGACAGTAGTTTTCATATCCAGGATCATGCATCTCGGCGCAAACTCCAATGGGGCGCCCGGATTGGCGAGCTGGGAAATCACAGTGCAGGCCAAGCATTCGGCGTTGGCTAAGGCCACATTGCCGGCCAGGGTGATCGGACCGGTACCGCCGGCGATAGGCATGCAGCACAGCTCGAGCGGGATGCCATACTGCCCGCATAAGAACAGGGCATCCACGGTGATATCCAGGAAAGTGAGCGGGCTGACTGGCGCTTCGAGAAGACTCAAAACCGGGCGCTGCTTCAGGTTTTCAAAGCTGCCTGCCACAATAGTAGCCATTTCCAGGATAATTTCCAGACTCTTTTTACTGTATGCGCGCATATGGACGTGTTTATCTGTGTTTTCGAACATGGTTTTCAAAACCAGCACATCGCGAATGTGCTCGGGGTAATCGCGGGCGTACACCGGCGCCAGGAAATCAATATGCTCCAGGCCATCCATCAAGCGGATATAGTCTTTCAGATCGGCAGCAATGAGGGGTCTCATCTGGTCGGTATCCAGGTCAAGGGTAAGGTCACTACCACCACCGTTGCGTGTCACAGGCAAAAGACCATGCGCCACAGTGAGGTCTCTTGAAGGGGTGCGACTGCCAAGTAATAATGAGTGGGGCACAGTTTTCAGGCATTGTTCTACGAGGTATTCAGGCAGGCGTGCCCGTTGGAGGTCCCAATCCACGCTGGCGCCAGCTGCTTCTAGTAATTGCAGTCCCTCGTTGTGTTTGACGGTTATACCAGTTTTTTCCAGTATAGCGATTGAGGCGCGATGTATGGCATCTATGCCCTGCCTGGGCAAGATACGATAATAATCGCTCTGAACTTTTGAGTTTTCCATTTATGTTCCCTAAAATGTCGTTCTGATGGGTGAATAATTGGTTGTATTGTTTGACATTGGGTATGTTTATTGGGGGTCAAAATGAATATTAAGCTCGATAACAAAGCGACTTTTGTCCCCACGATGAACATCTCGAGCATATTCAACCTGCAGATTTTTGCCATCAGGTAAAGCATCCGCTAACATAGATTAATGACTAACCAGCAAAACCTTTCAGTTCAAGTGAATCGGCGAAATGACAAGCAACAAAATGATCGGGACGCTGCTCCACCCATTTGGGCTTTGTTTGCGAGCAAATTTCCTGAGCATAACGGCAACGAGGGTGGAATGAACAACCTGATGGGGGGTCAATTGGGCTGGGGATTTCGCCGCTAAGCTGGATAGGCTGCATACCGATGCTGGGGTCAGCCTCGGGAATGGCGGACATCAAGGCTTCGGAGTAGGGGTGCAGCGGATGTTGGAAAAGCTCCTGGGTTTGCGCCACCTCGAACAGATTTCCCAGATACATCACACCCACCCGGTTGCAGATATGTTCGACCACGCTCAGGTCGTGGGCAATGAAAAGGTAAGTCAATCCCAGTTCTTTTTGCAGTTCTTTGAGCAAGTTAAGGATTTGCGCCTGGATAGAAACATCTAACGCTGAGACCGGCTCGTCGCAAACAATGAAATCGGGATGCAAGACAAGGGCACGAGCGATACCAATACGCTGGCGCTGACCGCCGCTGAAGGCGTGGGGATAACGTCGCAGGTGCTCGATGCTTAACTGACAGCGTAGGGCGGTTTCTTTCAAGCGATCAGATACTTCACTGCCCTCAGCGGAATGCGTGGCAATCAACGGTTCGGCGATAATATCGCGCACGGTCATGCGCGGGTTTAGTGACGAATAGGGATCCTGGAAAATCATCTGAGCATGTTTACGAAATCGCAAAAGCTCTTTTTTAGGTAGCTTCATCAAATCGAACGGTTCCTGACCAGGGAGATAGTAGGTGGCATTACCGGCGGTGGGTTCATAGCCACGCAAGAGCAAACGTCCGGTGGTGGTTTTGCCCGAACCGCTTTCTCCAACCAATCCAAAGGTTTCACCATGATAGATAAAAAAGCTGACATCGTCCACGGCTTTGACGACCTTTTTGGTTGTGCCAAAGGCGCCGCGACGAACAGCGAAATATTTGCGTAAATTTTTTGCTTCAATCAATTTTTGGGGTTCGTTTGCCATAAAATGCTCCTGAGGCGTCCATGAATACTGTTCAGGCTTGGGTGTAAAGGTGGCAGAATACGGTATGGTCATTGCCAAAGTCCGTCATTAGTGGCACCTGATTCTCACACACACCATGGATAATCTGGCTGCAACGGGGATGAAAAGGACATCCACTGACGCGTTCAAATGGGCTGGGGATGCTG
>JBAVJG010000534.1:0-3066 GCA_049687655.1 Anaerolineales bacterium
GATACTCTTCGTCACACTCACGGCACATGTCCAGATGGCGGCGGATAAGCGGTTTTAGACTGGTGACATCTTCGCCGCGTTGATTGGCTTCGGCGTATTCGTCTACCAACGCAAATACCTCATCGCAGGATAGTTCTTCCTCGTGAGTGTTTTGCAGTCGATGCATTAAGTCTACAACTGCTTCTTCTGGGAACTCGGATTTGCCGCGCAAACGCTTGGCAACATTTCGGATAAAGTGCAAAAATTTCATAAGGACCACTATTATGACGTGAGGGTCATTTGCTTTCTTACCCAGCCTCAAAAGCTGCCAGGACTTCCTGTGCATCCAGTCCTTCTGTCTGCAAGCGTTGCTTCAAACGCAAGCGCGCATCATGTAGAAGCTTATAGAGAGCATTACGATTTGTATCCAGACGTTTGGCCGCTTCTTCCATGGGCATGCCCTGCAAGCCGAGCATGATGATGGCGCTGCGCTGACGCTCGGTCAGTTCTTCGTCGATCACGCGGCGGACGTGAACCAGCATATCAGCGCGTTCCGCAGATTGTTCGGGCGTTACGCTCGAATCTTCCAGGATGCTGGGTGAGACGGGTATCTCCTCATTGTCTAACATCTCGTCCAGAGATGAGTCCTGCCAGCGCTTGCGGCGAAGTTCGGTCAAGGCGATGCGGATGGCGATTTTATGTACCCAGGTGGTAAACATGCTGCGCCCCTCGAAAGTATGCATTTGGTCCAGTACGCGCAGGAGTGTCTCCTGGGTGACTTCTTCGGTCAGGGATTCGAATTGCGGAGAAGCGGGGGAAAGCCAGCGTGACAGCGCGAAAGGCAGGCCGCGTGCAATGACGGCGCGCAAATCTGCCAGCGCGGCTTCTTTTTGCTCGCCCTCCGCGCGCAGATCGGAAAGCCATTGTTCGTTTGTACGAGTTGTCATCTGTGGGAAATTATAACTTATGCAAGCTCTGAAATTGAATGAATGACGCAGGTTCTCTGGGAATTACAGAGTACTGCGTAAATATCCGAACCAGAATCCCGGTTTTTGAAGGAATTCGTTAGATTCGAGTTCGAGTAAATATGCAAGAAGCAGTAAGACAGGACTTATGCAAAAATACGCAGGAATCCCGAAAATAAGGGCGTGCGACCCACGCCCCTTATTTTCGGGATCTTTTCGCAATGTGTGTAAGTCCTAAGGATAATCCACCCTAATTAAATCGATTAGCGTAAGAAAACGCCGGATGGATGTTGCATCAACCAGTTTTGCACGTCCAGGCCTTTTTCTTTGCCTGAAGGATGGAGGCGTTTATACGTACCGTCAGATTGCATGATTCGCGCGCTCAGGTTGTCCTTGAGATAGGATTCAAGGACGTGATCCCGCAAGTAACGGATATGTTTCTTGTTTTCGACCGGGAACACCACCTCCACACGATGGTTCAGATTGCGGGGCATCAGGTCTGCGCTTCCTAAATACATCTCTTCCTCGCCATCGTTATGGAAGTAAAAAATTCGACTGTGTTCCAGATACCGCCCGAGGACGCTGATCACACGGATGTTCTCGCTGACATCTTTGATGCCCGGTTTTAAGGAGCAAATGCCTCGGATCAGTAAATCGATTTTCACGCCGCTCTGGGAAGCTTCATAAAGTAGTTGGATTATCTTTTTATCTACTAGAGAATTCGCTTTGAAGATCAAATAAGCATCGTGCTTGTTTTTCGCATGATCGATTTCCCGGCGAATTAGACCCACCAGTTTCTCCCTCAAGTTCACCGGTGCGACCAAAAGCTTCTTATAATCTTGTTTTGTGGAATACCCCGTCAGGTAGTTATACAGGTCGGTGGCATCCTTCCCCATGGTTTCATCACAGGTGAACATGCCTATGTCTTCATACAGCCGGGATGTAACCGCGTTGTAATTCCCGGTTGCTATGTGAAGGTAGCGCCGGATACCTTCCCCTTCCATACGTACGACCATGGTGATCTTGCAATGCGTTTTCAGGCCTACCAGGCCATAGACAACATGCACGCCTGCGCGCTCGAGCGTTTGCGCCCAACCGATATTGCTCTCCTCGTCAAAGCGGGCTTTGAGTTCAACCAGGACGGCGACCTGCTTGCCTTTCTCTGCGGCTTCCAGCAAGGCTTCGACGATGGGCGAATTCTGTCCGGTGCGGTACAGGGTTTGTTTAATGGCCAGCACGTCCGGGTCGCGTGCCGCTGCGTTCAGAAAGTCGATCACAGGGGTGAAGGAATCATAAGGATGATGCAGCAGAATATTATCCTGCTGAATGATCTCAAAGATGTCGCCTGCAAGGGCTGCGTTCGAAAATTGTCTGGGGATGGCCGGTTTATAAAGCGGATATTTCAAATCGTGCCGGTCGATGCTGTTGTATAGCTGCCACAACCTGGCCAGCCCCAGGCTGCTGCTGGTCACATAAACATCCGTCGGCCTGACCTGCAGGTTTTCGATCAACAGATCGCGGACCTGCCCGGGCATGTTCTCATAGATGGCGACCTTGACCACCGACCCGAATTTTCGCCGGCGGATGCTTTGCTGCATGGCTTCCAGCAAGTCGTCGGCCTCCAGTTCCTGGATTTCGATATCAGCATCCCGGATGATCCTGAAAGGAT
Source organism: Anaerolineales bacterium (assembly GCA_049687655.1). GTDB lineage: Bacteria > Chloroflexota > Anaerolineae > Anaerolineales > Villigracilaceae > JAABUE01. The sequence goes on from JBAVJG010000534.1 coordinate 2,614, forward strand.
GCGCTTCCACCACCTGCAGACCCGGGAACAACACCTCCAGGTTGGCGGTGATAACTTGCTCCAGCCAGACGAAATAGTGATGCCAGGGGATGGTGCCGTCCTTGCGCGCCCCGCCGGAAGAGCGTTTGACAGGCACCAACTGCTGGAGCGTGTCCGGAACTTTAAGGCGCGCAAATTTTTCGTTGCCTTTCTTGTCGCGGATGACAACCGCCAGGTTGAGGCTCTGGTTGGAGATGTGCGGGAAGGGGTGTCCGGGATCCAGGGCCAGAGGCGTCAGGACCGGGAAAACCACATCGTGAAAATATGTGTCTGCGCGTTTGCGCTGGGCGTGGTTGAGTTTTTTGTAGTCCAGGATATGGATGCCGGTCTTTTCCAGTTCAGGCAGTATCTTCCGCTGGTAACAGAGGTGGGCATCCCTGTAGATCTCCAAAGCGCGTTTGCGAATGGCTGCCA
>JBAVJG010000535.1:0-1607 GCA_049687655.1 Anaerolineales bacterium
GTCTGGCGCACGGCTGCCAGCAACAATAATTCCTGGATGATATTGTTCATCTTCAGGCTGGTTCTCACAATCGCATGCAAGGCTTCTTTCTGCTTTTCAGGCGGGATGTGGGCGCTAGAATCAGAAAGCATGGATGCAAATCCCAGAATAGCTGTCAGGGGTGTTTTCAAATCGTGGGCCACATTCTGGGCGAAAGACTTTGATTCCTGGAGCAACTGGTCTTTTTCTGATTCATCCTTTTCCAAGACGGTATCCACAAGATAATCGACCTGCGATTCCTTCCTGGCCAGGTCGTAAACGGCATCCTCCAATTCGTGCAGTGAGACCATAAGTACAAAGGATAAAGGCCCGGTCAGCACCAACGCAATCAGGATAGCCGCCAGGAACATCGCCGGCTGGAAACCTGAACGGGTCAGCACCTGTATACCCGCAGCGACAATCACCGCCAAGATAACGGAAGCGGCAGTCAGAAGCGCTGTACCGCCCGCCACTCCAAGTTTCTTCAATTCCTTAATCCAACTCATCAATCATCCTTGTCTATCTTTATAACATCTTCAGGGCTCAGGAAGATTGCAAAAAATACCGAAAATAAGGTCAGGCGGGCGCAGCGCCCGCCTGACCTTATTTTCGGGCATACCAACAAGTGCATAACTCCTGATCTTCTGCCTTTAAAGACACTGACCAACCAAGCCACCACGAGAGATCCTCTATGGCGCGAGCATTGGCCAGTATCGTTAATTATTATACATAAAATTGACGGGGATGCAAATTCAAAATGAGATTATGAGTTCCCACGTAACAAATCATCAATGGTCAGCGTTTGCGGCTCCCTGGCTTTTTGCACTCTCAACTCATTGTGCTTGGCGAGCGCCCGATCGATGATGGCTATCTTGACATTCTCCAGCAGCCGTTCCTTTGAATCGTACTCCAGGGTTTGCAAGACCCAGTGGAAATTCTTCTGCAAATCTACCAGCATGGCAAAGGGATGCGGATCTGTGCTGGTGTCGATGATCGGCAGGAAGGGAATCTTGAACTGCTTGACGGTCGCTTCCAATTCCAGGGGCGTGGATTTCGGGCTAGTGATGTCAGCAATGACGAACAGACTCATCCCGGCCAGGGTCTGGACGGTCTCGGTGTAGTCCTTATCGGTGGGACGGTCGAAGTCAAATACAATCGGTAGCAGGTTGAATTCGCGCAACTTGTCGCGCAGGCCGTCCAGCACAACCTTTCGTTCGGGCGGCGAGAAACGTCCCAGGATCAAAACGCCTTTGGAGGTGATTGAATTGATGACGTTGCGGATTTTGCGGTTGTCGTACATCAAGTAGATGAACTGCGCCACCTCGATGTCATCCGTGGTGATGTCCCCATCGTCCTTGTGGGAGATCAACAAATCATGCTGGGCGGCAGGCTGGCCGTGCACGTCCCAGACCGAGCAACCGTAAACGCGGCAGCCCGTCAGATCCGCTTTGTCCAGGTTGGTCCTCACCAGTGATGCCTGGCTGAGATCCGCATTGGCAAAGATCGCTTCACTGAAATCCGCATCCTGCAAATCGGTCTCGCTGAGATCGGCAGAACTCAGGTCCGCTCGCACCAGGCTGGCTTTGGTC
>JBAVJG010000536.1:0-6397 GCA_049687655.1 Anaerolineales bacterium
GTGGAATTTGCCGAAAATAAAAGCCCGGTTTCCAAAGGTGTGATCGTAGAGTTTGAAGGATATTATTCTACAAACAGCCAGTTTATTGTTACCAAGATCGAAGTCAAATCGAGCGGACTGTTCAACAGTATTCAATTGGATGGCAGCGCAAAGGAAGGTAGTGGTAGTGATAATAAATCCAAAGATGGTGGAAACGATGGAGGGGGTGGTGGTGGCGACGGAGGAGGGGGAGAAAGTAGTAATGGCGATGATGATAGTCACGATGACTAGCCAACAGGGCAGGCCGACCGCCTGCCCTGAATTTTTAAGTTGTCTTTTTGACCGATATGGTGTAAATTAAGTCTCTAGCACGTTCGTTCTACTATAAAAAAGGGATACCTTGGCCTACAGGTGGAGTGTCCAAAGAATTCTGTCTTCTTATCTCGAACTGATGTTATTTTTCGCAGGAGTTCCCCGTGACTGATAATGAAATGTATCTTGGGCGAATATATGATTTCACCCGGAAACAAACAACTGAAAAAACGTTTACCTACGATCCGGCTGACCTGACCACGCATGCCGTCGTGACAGGCATGACCGGTTCCGGCAAGACCGGCATGTGTATTACCTTGCTCGAAGAGGCGGCTTTGCGGGGCATTCCGGCGCTTATCATCGATCCCAAAGGTGACCTGACCAACCTGCTGCTGCATTTCCCGAATCTGGCTCCCCAGGATTTCCAACCCTGGATCGATCCTGAAATGGCGCGTCGGTCTGGGAAGACTTTGGAGCAGTCTGCTTCGGAAGCCTCACTTTCCTGGCGCAATGGCTTGCAAGAATGGGGTATTGGAAAAGATCGCCTACTGGCGCTAAAGAATGCTGCCCAGTATGCCATTTACACACCTGGTTCGGATGCGGGTTTGTTAGTACGTGCGCTCTCATCCTTAGCCTTGCCAAGTGCGGATGAGATTGCGAGCATCGAGATTTTGATTGATAAGATTTCCAGCACGGTCACAGCCCTTTTAGGTTTAATTGGTATTAAAGACATTGATCCCTTACGATCACGCGAGCATATTCTCTTAGCAAAAATAATTGAAAATACTTGGAAATCGAATAAAAATGTTGATTTAACAGAGTTGATATTACAAGTTCAAAATCCTCCTTTTGAAAAATTAGGCGCTTTCTCTGTAGATACTTTTTTCCCGCAAAAGGATCGAATGGATTTAGCAATTCGCTTGAATAACATCCTTGTGTCACCTTCATTTCAAGGTTGGCGTGAAGGGCATGATTTGGATGTTCAATCATTGCTCTACATGCCAGATGGCCAACCTCGCCATAGCATTTTCTACTTGGCACACTTATCCGATGCGGAACGCATGTTTTTTGTAACCTTACTTTTATCGGCTGTCGAAAGCTGGATGCGTACTCAGGTGGGCGCTTCATCCCTGCGGGCTATCCTCTACATGGACGAACTCTTTGGCTATCTGCCGCCGCAGTCAAACCCACCTTCCAAGGGGCCCTTGTTGCGATTGCTCAAGCAGGCGCGCGCCTATGGCCTGGGTCTCTTGCTGGCCACGCAGAATCCGGTTGACCTGGATTACAAGGCGCTCTCCAACGCTGGTACCTGGTTCATCGGCAAACTCCAAACCGAACGCGATAAGATACGCTTATTGGATGGCTTGGAGAGTGCTGCCGGAGATGTCTCGCGGGGGGAGATCGATAAGCTCATTTCCTCGCTCGGCAAACGGGTCTTCATCCAGCACAACGTGCACTCCACACAACCTGCCATTTTCCAGACGCGTTGGGCGATGAATTTTCTGGCGGGACCCATGTCTCGCAACCAGATTCCGGATTTGAACAAACTCGTCGGGGCGGACTTTTTGAAGGTGACATCTGTCCAGACGGAGTCAAGCCCACAAACGGTGGCAGGTTCAATGGTCTCAAGCGCTGCGGACTCACCCCAACTCTTCGATCAAACTCAGGATAAGCCTGCTTCCGTTGCTCCGGCAGTTTCCGTCTCCCAAGCACCTCCGTCAATGTCCACTTTGGGACATGAAACGCGTTCTCCCATCCCGACGGGTGTATCCGAATACTTCCTGCCGACCAATCTCAGCCTGACCGAAGCGATGCGCGCGGCTGGCAAGTCCATGCCGGATGCGCAGTTGAAAGGCACGCTGTACCGCCCGGCTTTACTGGCAGCCGCCAACGTACGTTTTCTCGATCGAAAATACGGTGTAGACACGGAAATCCAGCGCGCGGCCCTGGTCACAGACCCGGACAAACGTGGTGTGGTGCGTTGGGAGAATCATTTTTACGGCAACTTCCCCACAAAAAAAGTGGAGCGCCAACCCGCACCTCAGGCGCGTTTTTCAACATTAGATGCCCCCTTGAACGCGTCCAGGCAAATGACTGCTTTAGAGCGCGACTTTGTGGATTGGATCTATCGCTCGGTGACGGTTACGGCCCGGGCGAATGAGACGCTGAAAGTGTATGCCGGGCCGGATGTATCCCAGGCGGAATTCATGAAAGCCTGCGCGGAGACTGCCCGGGATGCCCGTAATGCGGAGATCGAGAAGAGAGCGGCGCAGTTTGATCGCAAAATAAAGTCATTGGAAGATAAGACTGCGCGCGAGGAGCGCGAGTTGCACGAAGATGAATCCGAGTTGTCACACCGCAAAATGGAGGAGTTGGGCACGCATGCCGAAAATGTCCTGGGGCTGTTTGGCGGCAGGAAAAGCTCACGGCGCTTATCTTCTTCTTTGTCTAAGCGCCGAATGACTGAAAAGGCCAAGGCAGACGTGGAAGAATCCCTGGATGCGCTCGATGACTATAAACAGCAAATACAAGAGTTGCAGGCGGAACGCCAACAGGTGATCGACGAGATCAGCGACCGATGGGGCGATATCGTCAATGATAGCAACCAAGTAACTGTCACGCCCACAAAAACCAATATCTTTGTCGAACTGTTCGGCGTGGCCTGGATGCCGTACTACCTGGTTGACTCTGCCGGAGAAATGGTGGAGTTACCGGCGTTTGGGCAGGAGTAACTGAGAAAATTGAATATCTTCTGGCTTACTTTTGCGGTTTTACTGTGGGGAATTGTCCACTCTATAATGGCTTCTCTGGGTGCAAAGGACTGGGTCCGCCGTAATTTTGGGGCTACTGGTAACCGCTTCTACCGCCTGGCCTACAATATATTTTCCGTTATCAGTTTTGTACCCATCTTGTGGCTGATGGCCATTTTGCCGGATCAGGTGCTGTACCGTATCCCTGCGCCCTGGGCGTATCTTTTGCTGGCAGGTCAGGGCGCGGCCATCGTTATGCTGGTCGTTGGAGTCTTGCAAACGGACACGTTGTCGTTTGTTGGATTGAGGCAGCTTGTCGAGGGAGAGAAGCGCTCCTCACAGCTTGTTACACGCGGACTGTATCGATGGGTGCGACATCCGCTTTACCTGGCGGGCTTGCTTTTTATCTGGTTAACGCCTGTGATGAGCCGAAATTCCCTGGTTGTAATCATCGCAGCGACGATTTATATCATCGTGGGGGCATTTTTTGAAGAGCGCAAGCTTGAGCGTGAATTTGGTCAAACATATGAGGAATATAGGGCCAAGACCCCGATGCTCATTCCCGGACTGAATTTTGGGCGGAACAAATAGGATATTTGTACGTCTTAAGTATTGTTGCTCCTTTTAAGTTTGGATTCACATAGAAAAGGTATAATCTTCCCCATGGCTACTGCCTCTTATCCGTATCCGCGTCGTAACCCGCTCCTGCCACAGATCGTAGCTACATTGGTGAGCGGGCTGGCCCTCTTCCTGGCCGCTGTCTTAATGTGGACGGTCGGTTTCCAGTTATTGTATGCCGGTCGCATCTTTCCGGGCGTGTCCGTCGCAGGTGTAGACTTGTCCGGTCTTTCCCCGGCTGAAGCTGCCCTCAAATTGAACCAGACATTATCCTATCCCAGTACAGGCAAAATTGTCTTGCGGGAGGGGGATAAGGTCTGGGTGGTCACGCCTGCCCAGATGGGTATGGCATTTGATGCCTCTACCAGCGCGCAGGCGGCCTATCAGCTCGGACGCAGCGGCGGCTTGTTTGCCAGCCTGGATGGACAACTGCAAGCCCGCAGTTCAGGCGCAGAAGTGCCGCCGGTCATCCTGTTCGATCAACGTGTGGCCCATCAATACTTGCAAGCTTTATCGGCTGAGATCAATCAAACGGTTGTAGAGGCCAGCCTGAAGGTAGAAGGGACGGATGTCGTTGCTGTGCCCGGACAGGCGGGTCGTACCTTGGATGTGGAAAGCACAATGGTCTTCTTGAGCGCCCAGATGCAAACCTTCCGCGATGGTGAAGTGCCTCTGGTGATCCGTGAGCAGACACCCGAGATTGTGGATGTTTCCGACCAGGCCGAAGTCGCGCGGCGCGTGTTAAGTGAGCCATTGCGTCTCTACATTACGAATGCGGTTGAGAGCGATCCCGGCCCCTGGACGTATGACGTTCAAATCCTGGCGAATATGCTGATCGTTCATCGTGTGGAAAGCGAAGTACAGGTGGCGCTCGACCCGGCACCATTGCGGGATATTCTGCTTGGAATCGCCACACAGGTGGATCGCAATGCCGATAATGCGCGTTTCTACTTCGATGATGAATCTCGCCAACTGGCATTGATCCAGTATGCAAAAGTTGGCCGTACGGTCGATACCGAGGCCAGTATTACAGCGATCAATGATGCCCTGTTACAGGGCGAGCACAATATCGCTTTGCAGATCGTTGAAGAACAACCCCAGGTAACGGATAATTCCACTGCCGCAGATCTGGGTATTACAGAACTGGTCAGTTCTGAAACCTCGTATTTCTATGGTTCCAGCACTGAGCGTATCCAGAATATCCAGGCGGCATCAGCTCGTTTTCATGGCCTGCTGGTCGCTCCGGGAGAGACATTTTCGATGGGCGATGCGATGGGCGATGTCAGCCTGGATAATGGCTTTGCCGAGGCGCTGATCATCTATGGCGGGCGTACCATCAAGGGTGTCGGCGGCGGTGTTTGCCAGGTGAGTACAACCCTGTTCAGAACTGTGTTCTTTGGTGGATATCCGGTTGTCGAGCGTTATTCGCATGCCTATCGCGTTTCATATTATGAACAGACGGCCAGTGGTTCGGTTGATCCCGGCCTGGCTGGCCTGGATGCCACCGTTTATTTCCCGCTGGTAGATTTCAAGTTCACCAACGATACGCCTTACTGGATATTGATGGAAACTTATGTCAGTGCAGAGGCGCGCACACTGACCTGGAAGTTTTATTCCACCAGCGATGGCCGCAGTGTTACAAAAGAAACAACCGGGCCGCAGAACGTAGTTCCTGCACCTAAACCGCTCTTCGAAGAGAGCGATGAAATGAGTTCCGGACAGATTAGGCAAGTCGATTGGGCTTCCAACGGCGCGGATGTGACAGTCACACGTACGGTCTGGAAAAACGGCGCGGTTTATTTCACTGATGAGTTCAGAACGCATTATGAACCCTGGCAGGCGGTCTGTGAAGTTGCGCCCGGCACCAAAAACCCCGAGAAATTGGCTGAACGGCACAATCTATGCAGGTCACCCTCAACATAGCGTTTGAATTGCCAATTCGACCCACAAAATGGTAAAATTCTGCCCATTGAAATGGAGCTTACATGATCAGTCAAGATTTGCTTGAAATTCTGCGTTGCCCCAATTGCGTGCGTGAGAAAGAGGGTCTGCTCAGCTTGCATGAAGACACCTGGTTAATTTGCCAGGACTGCGACCGCAAGTATCCGATTGTGGACGACATTCCGGTCATGCTGATTGACGAAGGGGATAAGTGGGTCAGCGTGGCGGCAGATGAATTGCCCGTTCCGCCCCCAGCCAAGTAAGAGGTTCTGTGCCGATTCTTGATGAACTGCTGGCCGATCTGACCAGCGGGGATGAAGTGCGTGCAGAGAAGGCTGTCCCCGATTTGGTGGGTCTTGGCGAAGTGGCGTTCCTGCCACTACGAGACTTACTGAATTCCAGAGATGCGGATTACCGCTGGTGGGCACTGCGCACATTGGCCCAATCGCCTCAAGCACGGACCGAATGGTTGCTCCCGCTATTAAATGACTCGGCCCCCGAAGTACGCCAGGCGGCGGCGCTCGGGTTGTGCAACCATCCCGATGAAACGGCCACCAGGCCCCTCATCCGGGCTTTGAGCGATGAAGATTCGATGGTATCGGACCTGGCTCGTAGCGCGCTGATCGTGATCGGGAAACCGGCAATCCCGTCATTGTTGGAAGTCCTAAAGGACGCTTCACAAAGAGCGCGCATCAACGCACTGCGGGCCGTAGCTGAAATCGGCGACTATAGCGCCATCCCAGCCTTAATGGCGGCCCTCGAAGACGACTCTGTAATGTTGCAGCATTGGGCTGAAG
>JBAVJG010000537.1:0-5585 GCA_049687655.1 Anaerolineales bacterium
CCATGTACCTGATCTGTTATCCATTTCTTGAAACGCGAATCGTTTTGGGCATCTTTGAGTATAAGCGGCAGTCTGGTCCGTGATATTTCCTGCAGCAATATATCGCTTGCTGGAAATATCCTGTCGATACTATCCTCATTATCTGGCATCCCCTTGGCAGCTGTCAGGCGGACATTTTCATTTTCGATGAGAAACACACTGGCGCTGTTGAAGGGGATTACATGATTCAGGTTATCCAGTATTGAAGAGAGTACTTGTTGGGTATCCAACGTCGATGTGATTGCTTCGGCAGCCTGGCGCAATGTTTCGGCCTCTTGGAAGTGGTGCTGTTCAATTTCATATTGACGTGCATTCTGGATAGCCAAAGCGGCCTGGTATGCAAATGCCTGCGTCAACGAAGCAAGAGACTGGTTGTATACGCCTTCCTGGCGACTATCTAATGTGATGTAGCCGATCACTTCACTACGAAGAATCAGTGGGACACCCATCCATCCACGGACATAATCGGTGTTAGCCCAATTATTAAAACGGTTATCCAGTTGAACATTTTTCAAGATAACCGGCTCTTGACTGCTTCCTACCATTTGCAACAATTCATCACCTGCTGGGAAGTGTTGATTTAGGATATTCTCTGTATTTGAAAATCCTTGTGCTGCGGTTAAACGGAGTTTGTCGCCTTCAAGTAATAGTACGCTTGCGCTGTCATAAGGAACTACTTCCTTCATTACTATCAGAATCGTTTCGAGCACGCTTTCTAGCTCAAGAGAGGATGTTATCGCCAATGCAGCTTGTCGCAGTGTTTCTGATTCTCGATGGCGTCTTTGTTCCGCCTCGAACAAGCGCGCATTTTCGATGGCCACGGCGGCTTGTTGCGCCAAACTACTGAGAAAGTCCAGTTCAAATGGTTTGAACTCTTCACCCTCACCCGTACGCCAGACAGCCAGTAATCCGGTTAATTGATCCTTTGATAACACCGGTACCCCCATGAGATGTTCATAAGGGTCAATTTCGGTACCCTTGACGATGATAGCACGGCTGTCTTCTAGCGTATCGTTTACGATTTCTCCGGATTTTTGCAATGCGATATTGCCTAAAATGCCGCTTCCGAGCAGAAGGGGATCATTCTTAATCTCTCTCGATTCTTTACCAATGGCAGCAATCGCCCGAAGCAACGAATCTTCCGGAATTGAAAGATAGACTGCACTGGTTTCGGCCTTCAACAGCTCCTTAGCATACTGCGCGATCCTTTCCAGCACGATGTCAAGCTGGAGTGTGGATGATATGTCCCTGCCGACTTCTGCAAGAGCATGGGCCTCTTGTGCGCGCCTGGCCGTTTCTTGAAATAGCCGAATCGATTCAATCAACATGGATGTTTGGTTCGCAATGCTGACCAGGAAATTCAGTTCAGACTCATTAAACAGACCACTTGAGCGTTGTCTCCATGCGTTGATTGCACCGATTGTTTTACCCCGCAGAACTAACGGTGCAGACATGATAGTGTCGCGTTGCGCGTCCTCTTCCGGCGTGCCGGGAACCCTTATTCGCCGGGAATCATTGAACATATCGTCAACGATTTCCGGCTTGCCAGTTGCAATTATGTTGCCTGTGATGCCTGTACCAATCTGCAGTGTGTGAGAGGACAATTGTTGACGATATGCTCCCAATGCTGTGACAACTTTTATTGTCTTGTTGTCATCTTGAAGTAAGTAGATCGCCACTGTGGATGCACGTAAGAGTTCCAATGAGCGATAAGTAATTTTGTCAAGCGCTGGAATAATTTCATGTGCAGTTGCAAATTCATTGGTGATATTTGCCATCGTTTCGATGATCTGGGAACGCTGGCTTTCCTCCTGAAAGAGACGCGCATTTTCTATGGCAATCGCAGCCTGATTACCAAAGGTTTGTGCCAGGGCAGCATGTTCACTTGTAAAAAAGTTTTCGACGGTACTATCAAAGTTTAGAATACCGACCAATCGATCTTGAACGACCATCGGCACACCCATCCAGCCATGAATATACTCTGTACCTCCAAGTTTCTCAAAGCGATCGTCATTCTGTACATTAGGAATGCAAACAGGTTCTTTGAAGGTTTCCGGCTCTCCCCACTTTTTAGTATCGTACGGGTATTGTTCGCCCACACAGACTTTATTTCCTTTGAATGCGCGGCCAGAGACAACCTTTATAGTACCCTCGTTAAGGATTTCGATTGATGCGCTGTCAAATGGTACAAGCTTTGCAACTGAATCCAGAATTATTTCATAGAGCGTTTCAAGCTCGATCGATGTATTTAGGGCTGCAGTAGCTTCGCGCAGCGCTTCCGCTTTTTCACGACTTTTCTTCTCAGCTTCGAAAAGGTATGCATTTTCAATTGCCACAGCAGCAGAATTGGCAAAGGTTTGCGTCACGATGGCATCCTTCTCGGAGAAGGCATTAGGCTCACGATTATCAAGATTTATAAAACCAATAAGCTTGTCATGAACAACCATTGGAACGCCCATCCAGCTATTAATAAATTCGGAGCCATCCCATTTTTCAAAGGATGGATCAAGTTGTACGTCTGGCAGTATTGCGGCTTGATGCGAGACGCCCAAACGCAGCCATTTTTCTGAGTAAGCGAGTTGTTTCCCAATCACATCGTATCCGGGGGGAAAGCCTCGTCCGGCAACAATGACCAGTTTTTCATTTTGTTGTAAGGCAATTGATGCGCTGTCATAAGACACGATCCTTGATAATGTTTCAAGAATCGATTCCCATAACGTATCCAAATCTAAGGATGTGGTCAGGGTGGTGGTTGCGTCCAGTAAAATCTCTGCCTCTTGTCGTCGTTTTTTCTCTTCTTCGAGCAAGCGCAGTTTTTCGATGGCTGTTGCAAGGGTACTGGCGATGGTTGTTAACAGTTGTTCGTCTTCTTCAGAAAATGCGTTTATCTTGACGCTTTCGGCGTTGATCACTCCCATTACTTGCTCTGCAAGTTTAATCGGCACACATAGTTCCGAACGTACCTGGGATGTCACCTCGATATATTTTTTATGTGTTCTCACATTAGCGATGCGAATCGGTATTCCGCTGGCAGCTACCTGACCGCTAACGCCTTGACCTAGAGATAAACTGTCTGGATATTTTCCCGAGGAGATGCCTCGATAAGAGGAATGTGGTGAGAGGACAGTACCTTCTTTATTTAGAAGGAGCACACCAAAATTGTCGGGGTAGAGCGATACGGCGATGATCTGAGTGACATTTTCAATCAGTTCATCCAGGCTGGTTGCGCGAGTAACTGCGAGAGACACGGCGTTCAAAATGGTCAACTCTTGTAGATGATGTTGGGATGATTCAAATAGTCGTAAGCGTTCGATCGTTGTTGCCAGTGTTCCTGCGATTGTGTTGAGCAAACGTTCGTCGGATTCTGTGTAAGCATCCGCCTGTTTGGATTCGATATTAAATGCGCCAATTACGCGGTCCTGGATCATAATTGGTACACATAATTCCGACTGGATACCTTGTGTTACTTCAACGTAATCTGAATCTTGAGAGACATCCCCTAAACGGATTGGTTTGCCTGTGGAGATAACTTTTCCGCTTACCCCCTTCGATAATGGTAAGGCTTTCCTTATATCATCTTTCATTGCTCCCCGATAGGATGAGTGCGCCAGGTACATATCTCCGCTCTCTGTGATCAATTCAACACCGCAATTATCGGGATGAAGTGAGTCTCTGATTGTGTCTGTTGCGCGTTGGAGTAGTTCGTCCACATTTATCGACGAAGATGCAGCAACAGCGATATTATGCAAAATGGTCAATTCTTTTAGTTGGCGCTGCAATATTGATTCAGTCTGCTTAATGGATTCAATATCCCTTGTGATGGAAATAATGTGTGGTTCGCCGTCAAGCGTTAGAACACTGGCTGACATTAAGCCGGTCACAACTCTCCCCCCCTTTATGCAAAATCTGGCTTCCAGGTTAGAAACATTCCCGTTCTTTTTTAACTCCTCGACAAACCTGACGCGGTCATCTGAATTTTCCCAGATATTGATTTCTAACGATGTTTTCCCGATAGCATCCTCACGTGTATACCCGGTGATAGTTGTAAAGCCCTCGTTGATATCTACGTAAAGCCCATCTTCTAAACGGTTAATATTTATCGCATCAGGGCTGGTTTGGAAAGCCAGCCGAAATCGCTCCTCACTGGATTTCAAAGCTTCTTCAACCTGTAGCCGTTCAGTGATATCCCGAATGGCCGCAATATGGACAGGGCGTCCGCGCCATTCGAAAAACCTGCCTGTAATTTCAACTGGGAATACTGTGCCATCCTTTTTTTTGTGAAAACGCAATGGGATTGATATCACTTTTTCTTTTTTAACAGGCGTGCTTTTAGTCACCTTACGAGTTTCATCCGGTTCTGCAGACAGGTCAGAGTTTTTCTTACGGAGCAGTTCTTCTTTACTATAACCGTACATTGTTGTTGCTGCATCATTGACTTCCAGAATTTTTCCGCTTTCATTGTCAATCAGGAATATTGCATCTGATTCAGCATCGAATAATTGACGATACTTATCTTCGTTTTCTTGTAATGATTGTTTTACTTTGACTTGATCAGACATGTCATAAAACATGAACAAGATACACTCCTGTCCATCAAAGCTTATAATTTCGTAAAACTCCAAAGTGTACCGGATATCCCTACTACTTGTAATGAATTCCCCATTTTCGCTCCGAAGGGATTTTTCTTTTTTTAATTTCGCAACAAGTTTTTTCCTTTCGGATGCTTTTACAAACCCGAGTTCAACCCTGGTATATCCAATTAGCTCGTCCGGTTTATAACCGGATAATTTGCAATAAGCATCATTCACAGCGATGAAGCGCCCCTCTTTGAGGGTAGCAATACAAGAGGCGATTGGATTTGCCTGGAAGATTTTCTTGAATTGTTCTTCGCTCTGTTTTAGAGCAATTTCTGCCTGCTTGCGTGAGGTAATGTCAGTAATGAACCCTTCAATAAAATGAGCGTTCCCTTGTCCGCCTCGAACAATTCGCGCGTTCGTTTGGGTCCAGAAAATGCTTCCGTCTTTGCGATAATTCTGTCCCTCGAATTTATCAATAGAGCCCTTTACCTGTAATTCCTCTAAGAAGTCTTTCCTATCGCTTGAATTTACATATATTTGCTTCCCGATGTTTTTTATGGAACCAAGCATATCTTCCGGGGAGTCATACCCGTAAATGCGCGCCATCGCAGGGTTGACCTTTAAAAAGCGCCCATCCAGGGAGGATTGGAAAATCCCCTCGATTGCATTTTCAAATATGTTTTGATATTCTTCACCACTTTGGTGACTGAGAATATTCAAACCGAATCTCCTTATTAAACAATTAGGTTTCCAACATTATAGATGTATAAATAACCTCTAGCCCTTATAACTTCAATACAAAAATCTCCATTTCTAGTAACCGAATAAGTTATTATTGATTTACTTTGGTTTCCGGTAACATAAGTTACTCCGACGATAAATTGGAGTGGATAGCACCTTAACATTTCTTTGGGAAAGCCTGAGCTCGAGTGCAATCAGGTGAAAACAAGCTGTTTTGAGCGGCGATGA
>JBAVJG010000538.1:0-2734 GCA_049687655.1 Anaerolineales bacterium
CATGAGCTAATTCCAGGATGGGCTGGCGGCTGGCCGAGTCGTGATCTAAAGACAGGATGCGAAAAGCGCCAAAGGTGTCGATCACCTCTTCCATGAGTTCCGGATCATCTACCAGGGTCAGCAACTCAGCCTGAGGAATGCGCCTGCGGGTATTCGGTGCATAAGTCCCGTCTGGCAGGCCTTCACCGAGGTTGATCAGGCGTAAAAACATCTGCCGGGCGGCTTCACGGCCTGCGTGATCGAATTCCAGGTAGACTTCATCGGCACGCTGAGCCAATGCGCCGACCGCACCACCGATGTCTTCATAGGCTCGTTGGGTCAGCACCCGGCCATCACGGCTTTCAAACAACTCGGTCAACGCATATTGCAGCAAGGGCAGCGCCCCAGGTTGGTAGAGCATTTCCTCGATGATACGCGATGTCAACCCTGGCTCAAAGGTCACCTCCACTTGCCTGGCTGGCTGAACGATAGCACGCTCTAGTTCTTCAGCCGAAAGCGGGAGCAGCGTTTCCATTCGGCTCCGCAGTAACTGGCCAAACTGGTGGTGAAGGAGCGGCTTGTCGTAAAAGTCCGCCCGCATGGCGACGACAACTCTAACCCGACTGCGGGGATCGCTGACAGCATGATGGATCAGGTCCATAAAATGTTCGCGGGCAGCCTTTTCTTCCGTCAGAATGAACAACTCCTCGAACTGGTCGATGAACAGGAACAGTTGACTGTCATCCTTGGGAAGGATCAAATTGGCAGCCCGATGTAAGCCGCCAGTATCACGATGCAAGTGCGCGTGCAGATTAACCGCTTGCTCAGCGGCGATGCGCGTCAAGGCCACCTCAAGCTCATCAAGTGGGCGGGTACCTGGAGTCATCTCGACCACGAACCAGCGCTCGGAACCCGGGAGTTTCCCGGCCCAGATGGCAGGGACCAGCCCGGCGCTCAACAGGCTGGACTTCCCACTACCGCTGGGACCCAAGATGGCCAGAAAATGTGTCGTCCCTCCCCCCTCTCCCAGGCGTTCGAACAATTTCTCGATCAGGGCCTCCCGTCCGAAGAAGTCCCGGTTATCGGCGGCTTTGAACGGACGCAATCCCTTGTATGGGTTTATCGGTTTTGTAAGTGTCTCGCTGATGTTCCCTGTCGAAGACTTCTCGCGCTCTGCGTTTTCGTGATCTATTTGAATCAGGTTAAACTCTCGCGCTCGTACGCTGGCCTGAGCCCGACTGCGGACGCCCATTTTGCGGTATAGCTGGGTGATATGCCACTTGACGGTAGGGAGCTCGATAAACAGCGCGGTGGCTATCTCCTTGTTCGAATGGCCTGCTACGATATGAGTGAGAATTTCCTGCTCGCGTTGGGTTAGCGTTTCTTCGAGCAGGAGATCGCTCCAATTTTCATCCAGCCGGGCGGCCTGGCGGAAGGCGGCTGCCATGTTCAGCGCGTTCTTATAGCGTCTGGCCGGATCTTTGGCAGTGGCCTTTTGGATGACCTCGTTAATTTCTTCGATTATTGCAGGATCGAGGCTTTCGATAGGTGGCAGTGGCTCGTTGATGTGCTTGTACATCCGTTCGACGGAGGAGATACCCTGGAAGGGATGCTGACCCGTAAGTGTTTCATATAAAGTGACCCCCAGGTTATATAAGTCGGTCCTGCGGGTGATTTCCTGACCACGCGTCTGCTCTGGTGACAGATAATCGAGTGAACCAACTGGGGCTTCTTCCAGTCGTGAACTCTGTACCGGTTCTGACAGATCTATGGCGATGCCAAAATCCGAGAGATAGGCGTTGCCTTCTTCATCGAACAAAATGTTAGAAGGTTTCAGGCCTCGGTGAACGATCCGATTGTTATGTGCGGTTGTCAGGCCGGCGGCGATTTGGTCGACCAGTCGAACTGTCGCGTGAAGGTCCAAGGGACCTTTTTCGAGCGCCACTCCCAGACTCCCACCCCGCAACCAGCGCATCACCAGGTATGCCCCGCCGGGATCACGCCAAAAATCGTAAAGTGGGACGATATGCAAATGCTCCAGCCTGGCGATCATCTGTGCTTCGATCTCGAAACGCCGGATGAATTCTGGTTGGTTGGAGACCTCGGGTTGAATGATCTTGAGCGCCACCTCGCGATTTGTGGTTGATTGTAGTGCCCGGTAGACGGCGCTATAGGTCCCAACACCGATGAGTTCGAGGAGTTTATGCCCTTTTAGTGTCTGGCCGCTGAGGTCTTCCATATTAAATTATTATAGCGACAAACAAGAAGATTTCCCGACTCGCGTCCGAAACCCATACCTTTACCATACCCCATTCTCTGGGAATTGCCCCTGCTATACGCGCTCGATCGGATTTCCACTTGGAACCCATACTTTTCCCTGACCTCCGTGAAACGGTGTGATGTGCTACGCTGGGGTCACCTTTGAGACAATTTTATCGGTTTGAGAACTGAAAGGAGATAAACATGTTTACAAACCATGTAATCAAGATATTGGTGTTGGGGGTGTTGGGCGTGGGGACTTTTATCGCCACGGCCTGCGCACCAGAGAGTCCGGCAAATTTGACTGAGACTGTGGAAGTCACCCGAGTTTCTGAGAATCAGCCGGAACCTTCTCCAACGGTGGCCGAAGAGGCCAGTCCTACTGTGGCCACAATCCCTGCTGATGCCTTGAGCATTAATGAGGATCCGCCGAGATATGGCACATTCAATATCAATACGCTGGCCTATGAACTGCCCGACATGGACGAGATAGAGG